>JASFPY010000264.1:0-4549 GCA_050115755.1 Desulfobacteraceae bacterium
ACAACGCCATCACCGATATCCAATACGGCAAAGCCGAAGACCCGCTGGGGTGGATTGTGCCTGTCGTCTGACAGGTCTCAGGTGCCAGGTGTCAGGAAAAAGAGAACCGCAGAACACCGAACAAGGAATAATTAATGTCGAAGGGAAAGAAAACTTCATCATTCGACATTCCTTGTTCGATATTCGATATTCAAACTGGGAAAAATTGATTGGTGCCCGGATTCTTGTTTCCAGTCGATGGTATCTGTCTGCTGATACCTGCAACCTGTAGCCTTGTTCATTGTAATCCATCAAATAAAAGAATGACCATGGAGAATTAAATGCCGAAGTCAGAGGCTGAAGGATACCTGCCCGCATTTGTCGAGAAGATGCAGCAAGAAGGGCTGCAGCCTCTGGTAATTGAAACATTCTCATATTACTACAACAAATTACTGACCGGAGAAAGCGGGCTGGTGTACGATCGGGAGATTCAACCCGTCGAAGCCGCTGAAATAAAAGATTTTAAAAATCTGGATAAGTATGCCGCTGCCGGTCAACAGGTTTTGGATCATTCCGTAAGAATTGTTTTAAACGGCGGTCTGGGAACCACCATGGGCTTGACCGGGCCCAAGTCATTAATCGAAGCCAAAAACAAAAAAACCTTTCTTGAAATCATCTTAAAGCAGGCTGAAAACAGCGGGGTTCAGCTGGCTTTAATGAACAGCTTTAACACCCATGATGCAACCCAGGCGGCATTGTCAAAACTGAAACCCTCCCTGGCTCCGCTTCAATTTATCCAGCACAAGTTCCCCAAAATCCGGCAGCATGACCTGAGCCCGGCAACATGGTCACAAAATCCGGACCTGGAGTGGAATCCGCCGGGCCACGGCGATGTGTTTACAGCCCTAAATACCTCCGGGATGTTGAAGAATCTGCTGGAAAACGGCATACAGTATGCGTTTATTCACAACCTGGATAATCTCGGCGCCGGCATGGAAGAATCAATGCTGGGTTATTTTGCAGAAAAGGGATTCTCATTTATGATGGAGGTCGCTGAAAAAACGCCGGCGGATATAAAAGGCGGGCATCTTGCCAGACATCACAACGGACGCCTACTTTTGCGAGAAGCCGCCCAATGCCCCCGGGATGAAATAGCGGCCTTTGAAGATATTACCCGCTACGGATTTTTCAACACCAATAACATCTGGATAAATTTAGGATCATTAAAAACGCTGTTTGAAAAAGAACACACCATCCACCTTCCAATGATCATCAACCCGAAAACGGTGGACCCCAGAGATAAAAGCAGCCCGCCGGTATATCAGATTGAAACTGCTATGGGAGCAGCCATTTCTCTTTTTGATGACACCACGGCGATCAGGGTTCCACGATCCCGGTTTTTCCCGGTTAAATCGTGCAATGACCTGCTGGCCCTGCGTTCAGATTGTTATGTTTTGGGAGAAAAAAATAATCTGAGGATAGCGCCGCAACGTTTGTCGGCTGGCAGAGCAGATACCATCAAAATCAGGCTGGATCCGAATTTTTATGGAAAAATTGACCTTCTGGAGAAACGTTTCAAGGAAGGGCTGCCTTCTTTGGTGAATTGCAAATCTCTCAGCATCGAAGGCGATGTCTACTTTGAAGGCGGTGTCAAGATAAAAGAAAACGTGTCGATTAAAAACAGCCGCAACTCACCGGCCGTCATCAAAAAAGGCACGGTGCTTGAGGGTGACATTGTCTTCTGAGCTTTTATTTAACCGACTCGAATTGAATCGGCTCAAGACGGTGCGGCAAGCATGGCGCATGGTGATGAATAGATGATAAAAGGCTTGCGCTTTCCACATTTCGACACTCCGCATTCCACAATCCGCAATCGACTATTCCCTTTTTCGGATAATATATTGAATGTTGACTTTATCTTTTGAGCCCGGTGCGATTTTGAGCGCTGCCGGATTCAGCACTAATTTTGCGGAAATTTCGCCCTTACCGCTCAGATTATCCAGCGGGACTTTTTCAGTGTAGATCGTTGTTATTTTTTCAACAATACGCTTGCCGCCCATAATCTCAACTGTTTCCGGATCAATCGTGAAATCCAACAGAATTAATTCCGGTGATAATTTTCCCGCCCAATCGACTTGCACCGGTAATTTCTTTTTTATGGTTTCATCAATAAAGACATCGATAACCGGCGGAGTGACCTCACGCAACACGATTCCGGGCGGCAGCGAAATGTTTTCAGGCGTAAGGGTAAATGCATTTTGGCCGATGGCCGCTTTACTTATATCCAAACGAACATTGACTTGATCCGGTGTAACGGATTTCACCAGAGCACCCGATCCACTTAATACCAGACTAACGGATTTTACCGAGGTATCGACTATTTCAGTGCCGGCGGGCCGATTCGTATAATCCACGGGGATGTCAAGTGAAACCAGCGTCTCCTGACCCCTGGAAACACTGAACCAGATGCCGGTGATAAACACAAAGGACAACAGGGCAGCCGCTACAATTTCAAGTCCTTCCTTTCTGGCAACCCCTTTCTTGACGGCCGCGGTCCCTAAATGCTCCTGTATGTTTTGCTCCAGTGTTTGTTTCCGCCGAACTTCCCTCAGCCGGCTGCCCTTGGCAACGATCACATCACCTCTTTCTTCAGAAACAACAATGACCATGGCATCTGTTGCTTCCGCAAGCCCCAGAGCAGCGCGATGACGGGTACCGTAATAAGAGGGCAGATCCGTTCGGTCAGATAAAGGAAGAATGGCGCCCACAATGCTAATCTGATCTCCCTGAACGATGGCAGCACCATCATGCACCGGATTGTCCGGCCAGAATATACTGGTGATCATCTCTTTGGTGATCAACCCTCTCCAGGGTGTGCCTCCCTTTACCGCATCACTCAGATCCTCTTTTCCCGGAAACACGATCAACGCACCGCATTTGGCTTTGGCCATATTAAAGACACTTTCGGCAATAATCTCCGTCGGGGTAACGACGGATTTGGTAGACAGCCCCCAGAGGATGGATTTTAAATTTTTGGCCTGCAGGACCCGGCGGATTTCATTTCGGAAGACAACGATAATTATGATGGCACCGACAGCCACAATGCCCTGGACTACCCAGCTGGTGACGATCAAACCCAAGGAAATGGCAATTCGCTGTAAAAACCACAGAAGGGTCATGCCGATGAGAACCCGAAAAACATTGGTTCCCCTGAAGAGCACGTAAAAACGGAAAAGGATATAACTATTTAGGCTGATATCAATTATATCCTGCCAGCGAATAGAGGATAAAAAAATAAACAGTTTTTCCATGGTTGCTTAATCCGTCACGCTAAATCGTAACACCCCAAAAATAGTTCCCTTTTCATCGGTTATTTCTACCCGCCAGGGACCGATATCGGTTTCACGCAACTGTATGCTGCTGTATGTCGACCAGCGTGGTGGCTTAAGTTCCAGCCGTATTTTGGCACTCGGTATATCGCGATGATACCAGTTGTGGTAAATAACCGTTTTTTGCGGCACCGGATCAAATAGCGTAAAACTCACCGCATTTTCTTTGCTGACGGAGAAAACCACGGTTGGATTTTTCGGCGTGTTGGAAAAAATTTCTTCACACATGAACGCTTCAGACAATTTTAGCTGGTCTGCATCGGCGACACGGACATTTTTCAAAAAAGATACGGGCAAGAAAAGAAAAATTTGCATTGCGACAATGATACTCAAAATAAATACGGGCCGATATCTCATAGTTTCTCCCTGGATTGATAAATCTATAAAAATTTCTTATACTTGTATTTTTTGTTTTTCAAGAGAAATTTCAATTTTACAATCAGCTGATACACCGCTATGGTAGCTAAAATTTTTGCAAATTCATAATGATTATTATATTTTAATATTTTAAGATCTTTTTCAAAAAAGTAAAAAAACACACACAATGACCCAGGACAACCAGATAATTCAAAACCCCCTGCCCGGGACCCGAATGATTCGCTTCTGCGGGGATTTACTGACCTTCACCCTGACGCTGCCCCGGCCCCAGGCCGGCAGCGCCTGGGTGCGTACCAATATCGGTCATGCAAAAATCATCAGAAATGAAATTATCAAGGAAGTCGAAAAAAATAAAACGCCCCTGGGAAGAGCCTGGTTCGATATTCCCATGAAGCGGGTAGATGAGCGGCGTTTTGAAGCTACCCTTCCACTGTGTGAGGTGGGTCATTTTGAAGCCAAATGCTTTTTTTTAAAAGAAGGTGAAGCACAGCCCACATGGCCGCCGGGGCCAAACACAGCCGTCAATGTTGAATCCGCAGATGCCTGCTGTGCCAACATCATCTATAATGCCTTTGTGCGGCAATTCGGCCCCAATAAAGCCGGAACCCGACGCCTCGACCCGTCTGATGAAAAATGCCTCCGAAAACTTGACCAGGACGGCTATGCGGTGATTCCGCCTTCGGGTACCTTTCGGGACCTGATCGGGGAACTTGATTTTATTCTCGGCGAACTTGGTTGCCGCATCCTTTTGCTGCTGCCAATCCATCCCACGCCGACAACTTACGGGCGCATGGGAAGATTCG
>JASFPY010000265.1:0-4546 GCA_050115755.1 Desulfobacteraceae bacterium
CCCGGGCATCGGGGTTGAAAGAACTCCGGGGGTATTCTGATATCAGCCGGTTATAAGCGCGGCGCGATTCAACATAGCGGCCTAAAATTGAATTGATTTTGCCGATTTTCATTAAAGCGGCAGGAGCAAACGGTCTGTCGGGGTAGCGGTAGACATAATCTTGATAAGCCTCCAGCGACTGGGTGTAGTCTTGGAATTCAAACATTTTCTCGGCTGCAGCAAAAAGCTCATCTTCAGCGCCGATTTGAGCAGATTCGGTGCTTACCGGCGGTTTTTGCACACATGCGCTGAAAACCAAAAGAACATAAAAAAGAATAATGATGTGGCAGGCCTTCATCGATCGTAACAGTATCTTCATATCATTAATGGCAGTCATCGTAATGGGTTGGTGGTTGTTGGTTGTTTCGTTAACGGCTTTGGTAGAATAAACCGATTTCCAATATATCATCAAACGGTGGATAATAAAATAAAGTATAATCTTTTTTGGTCGAAATTAATCTAAGCGCCTCAGAAGTAAAAAAGATTCCAGGAATTGTTCAATGTTTGCGAGGATCGCGCCTGCAAAACGCGGGTTTGAAATTTGCAATCAGCGGCAGCATGTGATAAATTTTTATAATAACATCAAAGTAATATTTTAACGGCAGAATCATCCATAACCAATCAACATTTAGCATTTTGCATGGAGAAATCTTAGATGAAATATCTCAATATCATTCTCATCATCACTTTTTTGATGTTTTCAGTCAGTGCATCTGCTGAATTTTACAAATATGTGGATGAAGACGGCAATGTCCGCTTCACCGATGATATTAACCAGGTGCCGGAAGCGCAACGGGCTAAGATACGCAGTTATATTGAATCGGAAAGCCAAGAACCTGCCGAGCAGGAAGTTGCCCGGGAAAATGAGGCAAAACAGGCCTCCGAAGATCAGCAGACAGATTTTGCTGACCTGTCAGATGATGATTCAGAAAGCCTTGAAGATGCTAAAAAGCGGATCGACGAGCTAAAAAGCGAAATAGACCAGGAATATGAGGCCCTGATGAAAGAAAAGGCGCAGCTTGCCAAAGACAAAGAGCAGGCGAAAAACAGGGATCAAATCATCGAGTTTAATGAAAAAGTTGAGAGCCTGAACAAACGCGTAGCCGCCTACGAAAAAAAGGGACAAGACTACAAAGCGCTGGTCGATGACTATAACAAAAGAATTATGCAGAAATATACAGAAGATCAATCCCAATAGAAGCCGAATATTCCAAATTAAATAAATATTCCGGTTCTTGCAATCTTCTCCATTTCAACGTTTCTAACGCCATCACTATATTCTGATCGACAGGCGATCAGAACCACACCCCCGGTCTTCCTGCACACTCAAATAAAAATAATTAATTGGTATTTAAGCAAATTATTACTTGACAGCACCCTATTTTTTTCCATATTCTCACCTTACCGGATCATCGTCTGAACCTGGGGAAGCTTCATGGCCGTTAAAATTTTCATCAGTCGGGTTATCGCTGAAGAGAGAATAAATGGTTTATTACCTCTTTTCAGGCGCTTACGAAATTTAGCGACCAACCAGCCCGGATATATCTCCGGTGAAACCTTAAAACGAATAGATAGCCCCGAAAAATATCTGGTTATCAGTACGTGGGAATCCCTTGATGACTGGCGGAGATGGGTGGTTTCCCGGGAGAGAATCGAAGTCCAAAACGAAATTGATGCCCGGATGGATGACGAAACGGTTTACGAGATTTATCAATACGGATAATTTATAAAACTCCGACCGTCAAATAACACGCTCTCGGAAGGCAGATGGTTATTTCTTCAAATTGCAATCTGATACCCTATCCCGATCATCATTATCCGATCGAGCCCTACATTCCGAAAAATGCACTGGCCCATCAATATGCCGGGCAGGAATCGATACCGCGGCATAATCGGTCTGGACAGCCGGGTTCGACTTTTAAAATGAGTGCCATCCATTTTGACATGCCCTACAACAGGTACGATGCCAGCCAGTGCCTGCAGTATCCCGATGCGGACCAGGTGGGTCGCCTGATCGATATTTATGCGTAATGAGGAGCACCTATGTCCCCACAAGACTCTGGAAGTGTAAAACCTGATCATTTTGAAAAAGCACTGCAAATTGGCCGCCCGCCAAATATTACAAAGCTATTCCCGAATTCCCGGGCTTTGATTGTTAGCGGTAAATTCATTGATCAGGCCATGCTGTCGAAGCGCAAGGCGATCGCCATGGCGGCCAATGGTAGAAACAGCTTTGTTATCCGCGGTGCCCTGCAAGCCGCCCAGCGCGCCAATGCCGCGCTGATCATCGAAATCGCCAAGTCCGAAGGCGGTGCCAATGCCTATTGTGCCGTCAATTACTGGAATATCGCCCGCATTGTGGATGCCGCCTGCAATGAACTCGGTATTACCGTGCCGGTGGCCATTCACGCCGACCATTACGGAATTAAAAATGATGCAGATATCGAAGCCGCCAGGGTGGAAATTCCGACCCTGTTCGAGGCCGGCATCACATCAGCAGCCATTGATGCATCCCATATGCCGGATGATAAAAACCTGCTGGCCAGCATCGAACTGAGCGCGTATGTCCCCGAATGGGCGGGACTTGAAACTGAAGTAGGTGAAATTAAAGGGAAAGAAGGACTTTCTACCGTAGCAGAAGCCCTGTTTCTCATTCAGGGATTAAACGCCCACGGGATCTTTCCGGATTGGATCGCATTAAACAACGGTACCACCCATGGGATTGAAGCCAGTGGCCAGGGCATACAGGTCGAATTAACCCGGCAAATTCATGACGCTTTAGCTGATTATCATATTTCAGGGGCACAACATGGAACTTCCGGCAACAGTTCGGACCGCTTGCGAGAAATTGCCGCCAAAACCCGAACCACTAAAGCCAATGTTGCAACAGCGCTGCAAATGATCTCATGGGGTCTGGAAGTCAATGATTACGGCAATGCCATTCTTGATGATGACGGCAACTTTAAAAAAGTTAAAGAGGCCGGGGTTACAGAACAGATGTGGTCTGAAATGTTGAGCTTCGCCGAAGCCCAGGGATATAAAGGCGGCGATTTCAAAAAACTGAACCTGCCTTTCGAAAACAAACTGCTCGGCCAGCCCCGTGAAATCAGAGAGCGAATGATAAAACGGGTTGAAGATTTTGCTTATAATATGTTGGTCAATGTTTTTAATGCTGAAAACAGCGCAACACTGGCCATCGAAGCCATCCTCGATACCGGATCTTACGCCAGCAAACCGAAAGCACAGCGAATTGAAGACCCTGAAAAATGGACACCTGAGTTCATTCGGAAACATGCTGCTGAAATCGGCAGCGACAAGGGCCCGGCCGGCGATTTCGACGATTAAAGCGAACATGATTCCTGGCGCTGACCGTCTTTGCAATAGCCTTTCCTGTTGGTTTTCAAATCAAAAAAATTAAAGCCATTTTTCCTGTTGGCATTCTGCCGATTCCGCTGTTGCCCTCCATCTTTTTATAAATCATAACAAATACTTATGTCGTAAATGGCCTGTCCTGGTCCATTTTTCCCTAAAGTTTGTTTAAAGGTCAGCCGATAAAACAGACAGGGGAAAATTGCCAAATGCTGGTGTCAAGTTATCAAATTCATAACGTGTTAAATGTTTATAGCAAACAGCTCAGTCAGGACAGAAATGCCCGAAAACTGAAACCGGAAAATGAAACACAGCCGCCGGATCAAATTAATCTTTCAACAGAGGGCAAGCGAAAGGCCATAATTGAGAGGGTCGCACAGGACATTTTAAATAAAATTTCACGCTATGGCAGCAAAAGCGAAATGAAAACACAAGAATCGGATCTGTCCCGGAAAAATGCAAAAAGCATCCCCGATTCCGATAACAAAAAGGAAGCCGGATTTGTATTTAATGTCATTGACGAGCTCAATAAAAAAACAACGACCGCGCTATCGGTCAAAGATACGAAATTTCTGATTGATCGGCTCGAACAATTGGCAAAAGACGCGGTTGAAAAAGATGCTGACATTTAGCCGTCAGCAACAGCATATGAGTCAGGAGGACTCATCAAACCAAAGGAGGGCATCATGTTATATGCTATTGGAGAAGCCGCCGTGCAACAATCGCTGCGGTCAAATTATGATAGCGAGATCTATGACCAGGGTATCGCTGTAAAGAAAAGCGATCAGGTTAAAGGAAAAAGACCTGTTGAAAAAACGGAAGACAGTTCCAAATCCGAAATGGGTTTGAAAAAAGAGGAAGACACAAAACGCAAAAACGCGTTTGAAGACGGCACCATCGTTGTCGAGGAATATAACGAAAACGGGGAAATTGTTCGCAAAACCCCGCCTGGATACGTACTGGAAAATGAAATGGCTTAGTTAAGCATTAAGCCATATCTGCCATCTGATTTATAACTGTAATGCGTTAACTGGCTGAATAGTCCTATTTAAAGCGGGCCAACCCATCCCGATAGGGGCGATTGGTACCCGTATATCCTTGCGTCCTGCCCTCAGATCTCTCATTTTTTCCATTTTAC
>JASFPY010000266.1:0-4524 GCA_050115755.1 Desulfobacteraceae bacterium
GATCCAGTTTCTGCGCCGGTGTGGAAGTATCCGATCACAGGCCCGATATGGCGCCTAAAATGATCGAGACCTTTAACCGCATTTTTGAGCTAATCGACCGGCTCGAGGTCCCTGTCATTGCCGCTGTGCACGGCGTCTGCCTGGGCGGGGGCATGGAGGTTGCGATTGCCTGTGACATCATCGCGGCAGCCCAAAGCGCCCAATTCGGCCAGCCGGAAATCAAACTCGCATTTTTACCCCCCTATGCCGCCGTGAGGTTGCCGCACCTGGTGGGCCCCTCGAAAGCAATTGAAATCTGCACCACCGGTAAACGGTATAGCGCCGAAGAAGCCCAACAAATGGGAATGGTCAATTATGTCGTCGCCGACGACCAGCTTTCCGAAACCACCGACAATCTGGTTAAGGAAATTCAATACAGCAGCCCGCTCATCATTCGATTGAACAAACGGGCGGTCAAAAAACACATCGGCATGGCGCTGCCAAATGCCATTGAAAGCGTCAGTGATCTTTTTCTAAACACATTGATGAAAACAGAGGATGTGCTGGAGGGCATCAAAAGCTTCGAGGAAAAGCGCAGGCCGGTGTGGAAGAACCAATAAATCCATTGGTTTAATTGGTTTGATTGGTTTCATTGGTCTTATTCGTTAAGGTCTAAACCAATCGAACAAATCGAACGAATTCAAACAGTTAAACGAAACGAGGAATTTTTATGTCACAGATTAACAAAATCGCAGTCATCGGTGCGGGAAACATGGGCAGCGGTATTGCTCAGAAACTGGCCCAGGAGGGAATCAACGTGATTCTGGTGGATACCAGTGAAGAATTTGTCGAACGCGGCATTAAAATCATCCGGCAAACGCTGAATGAAGCGGTTGAGCGTAAAATTCTCAGTGCGGATCACGTACATGACGTCCTCTCACGCATCATCGGCACATGCGACTTTGAAATGGCAGCAGACGCCGATTTGGTGATTGAAGCCGTATTTGAAGACAAACAGGTCAAATTCGATCTTTTTGAAAAGCTGGATAAAATTTGCGCTGAGAAGACCGTTCTGGCAACCAACACATCCAGTTTTTACGTCCACGAATTTGCCGAAAAAACGGATCGGCCGGATCGCTTCGTCGGGATGCACTATTTCTATCACCCGGCTAAAAATCGCTTGCTGGAAGTCATTCCCCATGTAAAGACCAGCGCCAAAACCCTGGAAAAAGCGCTTCTGGCAGCCAGGCTCCACGGTAAAACCGCCATTGTCGTCAAGGATGCTCCCGGCTTTGCCGTTAACCGGTTTTTTGTGCCGTTTCTAAACGAGGCCGCCCGCATGCTGGAAGAAGGTGTGGCCAATATCGCCACCCTTGAAGAAGCCGCAAAGCAGGCATTTAAGATCGGCATGGGTCCTTTTGAGCTCATGAATGTCACCGGAATCCCTATTGCCGTCCACGCCTCAACCACCCTGGGAAATGAACTGGGACCATTTTATGCCACAGCTGATATTTTAAACGCCCAGATGAATAAAAATGAAAACTGGGATCTGAGCGGAGATATTGATGAATCCAAAATTCCGGCAGCCAGGGATCGCTATTACGGGGTGTGCCTCGGCGTTGCGGCTGCCCTGGTAGACGAAGGTGTTGCCTCCATTGAGGACACGGATCGGGGTGCAAAAATCGGTCTGCGCTGGTCAATGGGGCCCTTTGAAATCATCAATAAAATTGGCATCGAAAAAACATACAAAACCGTGGCGGCCATTACCCAAAAGTACCCTGATTTCAAGATGCCCAAAATCCTTGAAAGGCAAAACGAAATCGGCAAACCCTTTGCCTTCAATTTTGTAGATCTGGAAACCAGAGGCGATATTGCTTACATTACCATCAACCGACCCGAAGCCATGAATGCCCTGAACGAAACGGTGGTGGCCCAGCTCGTCCTGCGATTTGAAGAAGCCGAAAAGAACCCCGCTGTCAAGGCCATCGTATTGCAGGGCGCCGGCAAGGCATTTGTGGCCGGAGCGGATATCAAGTATTTTGTTGACAAGATAAAAGCGGATAAGATTGCAGACATCGTTGCATTTACCCGCCAGGGCCAAGCGTTGCTCCTTGAAATAGAAAATTCAGACAAGCTGACCATTGCCCTGCTCGACGGTCTTTCTTTGGGCGGCGGCAGTGAACTGGCCTTGGCCTGCCAGACCATTGTTGCGACACCAGCGGGTTCGATGGGATTTCCCGAAACGGGCATCGGCATTTTTCCGGGTATGGGAGGAATGCTGCGCATGGCCCGCTTTGCCGGGCCGGAGCTTGCCAAATATTACGTTTTTACCGGTGTTCCCATCAGCGCTGAAGATATTCAAACAATGGGTATCGCAACCCGGCTCGTCGCTCCGGCCGAGGTGGAGACCGCAATTGCCCAGCTGGTATCAAAAGGAAAACCGGACAAATACCGCCCAACCGAACCCTCTGAAAAATTTAAACCCCTGGCCCAGGTCTGCAGCAGCGAAAATGTAGAGCGCTTGCTCGCCGGAAAGCGGCCCGAGGGCGTCTCGGATGAAATCGCAACCAGAACCGCCAAGTTCATCGGTTACAAAGCGCCGCTGGCACTCAAAATCGCCAATGAAATCATTGATGAACAGGTCGGAAAATCCATGGCCGACGCGGTGGAAATTGAACTCGGTCGCCTCAGCGAAATTTTCAGCACCGCAGATGCCCTGGAAGGTCTTTCGTCGCAATTAGCCCGCAAGAAGCCGAAATTTACAGGAGCGTGATCCGGCATGACCCGTCAGAAGGAACTGGTTCGTCAGGGGTGGACAAGACGAACCACCTATGACGAACCCCGTCTATCCGAAATGGCTGACATGTATAGAGACATCGGCCTGGAGGTTCATCTGGAGCCTTTTCATGCAGATGAAGAACCGCGCTGCAGCGATTGCATGAAAAATATGCCGGAACTTTATAAAACGATCTATACCCGCAAAAAGCCCTAAACGAGCGTGTCGCTCGATGTCAGTTGTTAATTGTCCGTTGTTCGTTGATATGGCGGCATAACTCAAAACCCATCAAATCATCAATTTGACAACGGACCACCAACAACGGACTACGGACAATTACCAATTCGGCGAAGCGACTACAAGAATTACTAAGTCTTCATCCCCATTATTTAAAAGATAGTGGCTTGATCCCGCCGGTATCCAGGTCGCATCGCCCGGTTTGACCTGCTGGCTTTCATCATCAACGCCCATTTCACCCGAGCCGCTCAGCACAAAATAGATCTCCTCCATGGGGTCAACATGCGCTTCGATTTCCTTTCCGGGCACCAGCGTCGCAATTGCCAGGAAACCGATTTCTTTTAAGATTCGACGGTCAAGAATCATCTGGGCAATCGCCCCCCCATGAGCACGATAGGTGGTCTCCATAACCGCTTCGTCTCTTAAATTTCGCACGATCATAGGATTTTCCTTCCGTATAAGATGCATTTTTTTAATAGGTTTTAGGATCCAATATTTTAGCTTGACAGAATCTACAATGTAGCTTTAATGTAGCTAAGCATACGATTCAACAAGAAAATGCACTAAAACCATTTAATTGACACACTTTTAAAAAATAGCTACAAATTGAGACGAAATCTGTTACGAAACGGGCTTTTAAAGCGTCTATAACCTTATGACAATCTAATAATCTACAAAAGGATAATTCAATGCACAAATTACTTACCGAAAATCCAGGTCAAAAAATGCTTCTACTGGGCAATGAAGCCATTGCCCGGGGAGCGATCGAAGCAGGTGTCGCGGTTACCAGCACCTATCCCGGTACACCCTCTTCTGAAATTTCTTTACAGTTTTTCCAGACCTCCCGGGAAAGCGATCTTTATTTTGAATACAGTACCAATGAAAAAGTTGCCATGGAAGTGGCAGCGGCAGCTGCCAATTCCGGCGTGCGCAGCATGTGCGTAATGAAACATGTGGGTGTCAATGTAGCGGCCGACGCGCTGATGACACTTGCCTACGTAGGGGTCAAAGGCGGGATGGTTGTCCTTACAGCCGATGACCCCTATATGTTTTCCAGCCAGAACGAACAGGATAACCGCTTCTATGCCAAACTTTCCGGGCTGCCCATGGTGGAGCCTTCTTCGGTTGAAGAAGCCAAAGATATGGTGGCTTATGCATTTGAAATTTCCGAAAAACTGCATGAACCGGTCCTGTTTCGCACAACAACCCGCATCAACCACTCCAGCGCGGTTGTTACCCTGGGAGAAATAAAAGCACCCAAAACCAGAGGCGATTTTGTCAAAGACCCTTTCAATCTGGTCACCGTACCGGCTGTTTCCAGACAATTGCATGTTAAGTTGCTGGAAAACATCGAGAAGGCCCGGGAACTTTCGGAAAATTCACCCTTTAATTTCATAAAGGGTGACGGAAGTTGGGGCATCATTTGTAACGGTGTCAGTTACAATTACACATCGGACGGCATCAAGGAATTAGGTATAGCTGATCGCGTCAGGATGCTTCGATTGGGGTTTTCACACCCTATGCCCGAAAAA
>JASFPY010000267.1:0-4523 GCA_050115755.1 Desulfobacteraceae bacterium
TTTGAAAAAATCAACGGTCATGGATTTTGTCATGGGCACCCGTTTGAGCAAATAAATTGCGGACCAGCTCATGATCTCGTCCAGAATCGTGCTCAGGACGCCGCCGTGAACCAGGTTATTCCAACCGCAGAGATGTTCGGGCACCGTTACTTTTGAGAATACCGCTGTTTCGTTTGCGTAAAAGGTCATTTGCAGGCCGGACGCGTTCACCGGACTGCAGCCGAAACAATTGTGGTTGCCCCGATTTGGCAGCTGGATGTATTCTTCGTTCCTTCGCATCATAAACTGTGTCTTAGCGATAAATTTCGTCAAATAATTTGTCGGCGATACCGCTATCGAGTTTCTTAAGGATTTTATATTGATCCAGGGCGGAGGCCTTATCTCCCTGTTTCAAATAAGCCTGCCCGATGGCGTAATGGGCGGGTGCAAAATCCGGATTAATCCTGATGGCTTTTTTATAGGCGTCCATTTCATCTTGAATTTTGCCGAGCTCCCCGTAAACAAGACCCAGATTAAAAAGCGCCTCAACAAATGCCGGCTGGATGTCGATTGCTTTTTTGTAAGCGGCGACGGCCTCTTCATATTGGCCAAGTTTGCTGGCAGCCACCCCGATATTATAATAGGCTGTTTTTGATTGCGGATTGAGGTGAACCACATTTTGAAATGCTTTTTTTGCCTCATCAAGCCGGTCCACCTTATTGTAAATCATTCCGATGTTAAAATATGCGGCTTCGAATTCAGGATTTATCGAAACCACCTGTTTGAATGTTTCAATCGCCTCATTGTAGCGGCCGATTTTGAAATAGTAATTTCCCAGATGGAAATGGGAAATTTCGTTTTTCGGATTTGTTCGGATGGCCTGCTTATACGCTTCGATGGCATCCGTTTGTGAATTTTTACCGGCATAGCAATATCCGAGACCATACCATGCGGTCGTACTGTTCGGGTCATTTTCGGTTGCCATCTTAAAATACTCGATGGCTTTCTGATCCTGTCCGCCTATTGAAAAACTGAACCCTTTGCGGCACATTTCTTCAGCCAATTGCGATTTTTGATTGCTTTTTTTGAAAGTCCATTCCGAGAGCGCTTGGCCGGGTTCATGGGTTTCCAGGTCGAGGATGGAATTGCCCGCTATGGCGAAATTAAGATTTTGACCCTGCAAAAACTGAAAGCTTGCCACGCCGACCACTTTTCCCGCCAGATTGACAACCGGACTGCCGCTTGAACCGGGGGATATCGGGGCGGACATCTGGTAAAAAATCCCCAGCCCAGGTATTTCCCGAACCGAAGAAACAATTCCGTCACTGACGGATTGTTCAAGTCCCATCGGGCTGCCCACCACAACCACGTGCTGGGCCACCAGAGGCGGCTCAGCGCTCACCGATAACCAGTGGACCTTTTCGGGCGGAATATCGACTCTAACTTTTACCAGATCGGTTGCCTGGTTTTCGGCGAGCACGGTTTTTATGGGGTAAGTACTGCCGTCGGCAATTCTAACTTCAGCGCTGAATTTTCCCACGAGCACATGATGATTCGTTATTAAAATGCCGGCTTTATCAATAAAAAACCCGGTACCCAGATTCGCCACATTGCTGTTCACATCGTAGACAACCACAGTGACGACTGCCGGCTGGATTGTTTTTACCAGTTCGGTTAAGTCGGTGACTGCCGCGATCGGTGAAGAAAGTGCGACCATCAGCACAACCAGAAAAATCATTCGTATGATTATTTTCATCGGTTTTTTTCTTTAAATTTTAAAAAATCCCCCAAAGAAGGATTTGCGGTTTGATAATGCGCATAAAATAAAACCTGTAAAGCCATATTGCACTATTTTCACATAATTCGTCAATAGGCGCTCATATTTGAAATTAGATTTTGATTTCAGGGCAGCTTATAGCGACCGATAAGCGCGTGGATATACAACATATAGTATTTTTTCTTGACATTTATCAATATATTGTGATAAATATATATCAGCACAAAGATGATTGTTGCTGGCCATTGGTAATAATCATTTGAGGGCAGGCAGGGCAAGCTCCCAAGTGGTCTTGCCCAAATCGGTCATAGTGAAAGACGACGGGGCATCGTTAAATGAGTTGAATTCGGATTTTGATCTTGTTTCTCTATGGCCACAATTAAATCACCCCCGGGTAGTGTGAGGGCTGCCCGGGGGTTTTTTAAGGTATGATATCCGTGATCTGGTAAACTGATAACAAGCGCTAGCGCTCATCCGTTTTGGAATTAACGCTGCGTCTGAGTTCTCTCTGGGCCTCCTCACAGTCGCAGTGACCGCCGATGGCTTCGATATAATGCATGCATCGATTGTTAAACGCATCAATCGACAAATATGGTGCGGCGCTCTTTGCCCTTCTTTCTTTTTTTGTTTAGGGATCTTCTGCGATCAGCACCGCTTCGCCGATCATATCGCGTCCGCCTATCGGGCATACATTCGTTTTCGTAAAAATGCCGCCTCTCAGCACCTGAACGGGTGCCGCCGTTATCGATGTATGCGATTAGGTTATCCAAACCACTCATGGACGTTTCTCCCGAAAATACCCGCTGTAGACAATTTTCCGGAGTTTTTGCTATTCTAAGAATAAAAAAAGGGGGGGGATGGCCGCCAAAACCATATATCCTGAAAAATCATTTTTCAAGCTTATTTTTTTTCTACCGGATATCCCGCCCTTGTCCAGGCATACCAGCCGCCTTTAAGCACGTATACATTCGGATAGCCCTTTTTTATGAAATGCCGCGCCGCCCGGGCACTTGTTCTCTCATTGGTTCAGGAACAATAAAAAATCAGGGTTTTATTTTTGGGGTACTTATCCGCCCAGTTTTCCAGAGAGCCGGGATCTTCTCTGACCGAATTTTCGATTTTGTTGGCACTTCGCCACCAGGTTTTAGCCCTACGCACGTCGATGACAATCACATCCGCGCTGGTAAGCATCTGTTGGGTGCGTTCAATGGAAATGCGGGGGATTTCAATTGAAGCTGCTGAAGCCGCCTTCGGGCCTAAGAGCGTGCCAGCCATCAGCACAGCGATCAAAAAGGTCGCAGCAACAGAATTTCGCGTGATCATTTGGGTTCCTATTGACGATTTGAGAAATTTATAAGTGCTCCAATCCCTCTAAATTGATCATATATTAGGGATTCATTTTGAGCGAGTCAACTATGATAGCGCCATGGTGCTGAATGCAATATCATGCGAGGTTTTGAGAAGCCAGTCCGGATCAGCGGGGAAAAGCAAAAAATTAGGGGTGGCCCCTCACGGGCCACCCCCTCCCTAAGGAATTATATCAAACAGCGTGCCCGCCTGCACACTGTTGTTTTATTTATCGGTACCTTTAACGAAAACTTTAACCGTAAAATTCACCGGAACCTATCTCATCAATAGGCATCAGCGTGAGGCAAAATTTCAAATTCCCATGTCCTCGATTTTGAGATACTCCTTTTTCTCCGGACAGTACCACTGATGCGGTCCGATAGACCGATATTCACTGTCGGATAAAGCAATAATCTGTTGTGCAAAAACAATCGCCTGCTGGCTGTCGGGAAAAAGGTTTCTTAGGGTTCCAATGTGTTCGCCGTATTCCACCACGCAGATCATGATTTATGACACCTTTCATTCTATCGGGGATTATGATTCAAAACGCCCATATCATTTTAGCTCCCCAAGACAAATACCGCACGGGTTATAGCTGCCTGAAAACCGATGCGCATGGATAAGCTAATTCAATTTTCATGCCAAACCGCCACCCCAGTTTATCAAATGATAGCGCATTAAAGCACTCCGCTATGATAGGGAGACCGGATCAAATGGAAGCGGCCGGTGGTCGTCAAAATATTGACCGCTCAGGCAGTTGAATGTTCGCTTGACATTAAATCAGAAAGCCAAAAATTTATTTTATATAGGAATACAATAAGTTGGGGGATTAGAATTAAACTGAAAACCATCAGATCTGACATTAACTGACATGAAATATTTTCGTGCCGTTTTTAGACTTCCGATTTCTACCGGAGCTTTAAATTTATGGTCAGTATTTTGTGCAATTGTCATTTTTATGTCATTTTTTCAAGCCACGATTTGGATCGGGTTTTTTTTATTGCCATCCATATGATACTATAAAATTGAGATAGTTGTGTTTCTCTCACAATCACAACTTAACATTATTTTTCGAGATAGACCCAAAATGCAAAGGTGAGTAAGTCATAGAATCAATGGAGCTTTACAACTGAAGGAGGTCACAAATGGAATTGGTCAGAAAATTATCCAAACCTATCGCTATTTTTTTATCTTTTTACATGCTGATGTTAGCATGCCCTTACCAATCTGCATGGGCAGCGATGATAGGCACAGAAGCTATCACAGATGCGGATCGAAACCAAAGTTCACGTGATTATTTGAAAAGCCTTTTAGCTCGAGAAGATATTAAAGCAGTATTAATATTCCAAGGCATTGATCCTCAAGAGGCACTGGCCCGAATTGATGGCCTCTCTGATGCTGAGGTTAATGACATTGTTAA
>JASFPY010000268.1:0-4510 GCA_050115755.1 Desulfobacteraceae bacterium
AGAGGTGGTTTTGCCGACCCCCCCCTTCTGGTTAACAAAACTAATAATCATCTTGGCCCTCCTTTCTGACAGTAATCTGAATGTGAAGTAACGCTGAGCTTAACCGGTTCCCATCACCATTTTCCACCTGAAACAGTTTCCCCCTTATTAATTTTTACTGCTTGAAACTGCCGCGATCCTGCTGTTGAACTATCCGATTCCCATACACCGCTAGGCAGACACTGTCAACAAGAAAACACACCATATGGTATAAATCCGGAATTTTTAATCAATATATTGTAGGTATTTGTATGTCGTTCTGATTCGAATCTGTTTGGAAATGTGTTAGCAGCGTTCATTTAAGGAATGAATGGATGGTTAAGAAGCAAAACCCGCATGAGGAATTAATTATAAATGATACTGCGATCTTGCCGGTATTCACACCTCGTCAAAATTTATCTCGGCTAGTTTAAATCAAAACATTCGTAATTATCAAGACTACAGGGGGTGCTTAAAATTCGCTGCAATTTGCCGAAGACAAATTCAAGGTAATACATAAACCGGTCCTGGCCGAAATGGTATATCCATATGGGGCCTTTATCTTCTCTGCTGGTCACCTCCAGCGGATCCCCGCATTTTTCGCGAACAGTGTTATCCGAATCACCAATAGAAACAAGTCCGCCCGGGCATCGGTATGTCGATTGATCGTTTAAAGACCAGAAATCAATTCCATATAATTTGCTGGCGAATATCATCATCAAGGCCAGGAAGGCACTTACATAGCTTATTTTCACGTTCATTGGTCGTATTCTCCGATTGATGGATTTAATGTGTTAATGAAAATTGATCGCATATAACCAAAACCAGTTTCCGCCAGCCACCGGACTTTACTCAGGTTCGCGGTAAAGTGCCAGTATTCCGGATCTTGCCAGTTTTTTGATGCCCATCGGTTCCAGCAACCGGATGAGGGCATCTATCTTTTGCTGTCCGCCGGTGGCTTCGATAATGAAATGAGTTAATCCGGTGTCTACAATCCGGCCTCTAAAGGTCTCAACGATTCTTAATATTTCAGTGCGGTCTTTTGGACGCGCCTTCACACAGATCAGGGCCATTTCGCGCTTGACGGCTTCCTCACCGGTCATGTCCCTGACTTTGATGACGTTAACGAGCCGGCGCAGCTGCTTCATGATTCGCTCAAGCATCTCCGGGTTTGCCTGAGTCGATATGGTGATGCGCGACATTTTCGGATTGGCCGTCGGTGCACCGCAGATGGTTTCGATATTGTAACCCCGACTCGCAAAAAGCCCGGACACCCGGGCAGTCACCCCGGGTTCATTCTCAACCAGCATTGTCAGAATGTGCCTGTCTGCTTTCATTTCCCCCCCTAGTTGACAACCGGATATTATTCCATGGGCAGAATCTCTATTAACAGATAAAGGCGGAGAGATCAATTAGACAACCGCCATGCGCTTGCCGGGTTGACGCCAAAAATAAATGTCAAGATGAAACTTGAAAATTACGGATTCTTGTTACATAAGAAGCGTGTCGGGAGAAAAACGCTCTCCGCAGAGCGAACGAAAGGTTCGATAGCATGTTATCAGAATTTTACAATGAGGTTTTAGCGTATGGCCCTGTCGCCATCCTGCCGCAAAATCTGAACGACAAATGGCTTACCCGGCTGCAAAAAATGGCGGATGATTTTTTGGACAGCAATTTCAACCTGTATGCCTGTACCGATGCGCGGGAGATTGGCGATCCGGTGCTGGCCGCCAGTGTTTATGAAATACTGCGCTATCAGTATGGCGACAAATACGATCTGACCCCCAAAGAAATGGCAGAAAAAGTCGTGATATATGCCCTTTCGATTACGATGGAATCTGTAAATAGAGGAGCCGACTTTGGATTGAAGCCGCCCGATCTCAACAATATCCTTTCGATGGAACGAATTCTTGCCTATAAGCGCACAAAACCGGAATTTGTGGAATTGCTAAAGGATGCCTGTATTATCCGCGAGTCGGACACAGGCTGGTTTCAAAATATTAAAGAGAAACTGATTTTGGGGATAAAAGGGAGCTGAATACATCGCCGGCAGAACACCGGCTTTTTGCGAGTTCAAGCGCACCCGGGAAACCGAACCTTCATTTGCCAAGCGACCCGCCATTTAAACATCATTTCACAAATCAACCTGCTTGCGCAAGCTAGCTGTGCCCCAACCTCTCGGATACAAGCGGGTTTGACATTTTACGACCACTGGCTATGCCATTGGAAACTGATCGCGGCGTCAGGCCTTATCATCTTTCAGAATTGAATAATTAAGGAGGAAAGTCCCATGGCAGATATACTCAGTAGAGATATTACCGGTCATTGCGAAGGCGAGTGCAAAGATTGCGTTCGTGAAAGCGAAGCGCATCGGCAGAAAAAAATCGCCGAATCCAAATTTGAAAGCTCGGATTCCTTTTTTTATCCAAAAAGCGTCCGATCATTAGGCAGCAAAACTGAATATCAGAAAAAAACTCCAGCGGATTTAAATATTGTATAATTTCATACAATATAAGCGTGTCTCAAAAAGAGGTAAGCGCACCCAAACAAGCTAAAAACAGGTTTGCAAAGACATTTTGAAAAATTAAGCGAATAGAATTGCAAAAACTAGACTCTAACTAGTGCAGATCTAGTAATTTAGCCGCTTTTTTTAGGCAATCGTCTAGTGGCTTGCTCCGTATTTTTTAGATTGACCGATCTTTGTCCAGCAGGGCAATCAAATCTTTTTGGGTTAAAACCGGATACCCATAATTTTTCGCAATCCGCTTATCCCGGGGGCCGATGTACCCCCAGGAAGCGAGCAGCAGCTTGATGCTCTTTTTTTCCATATTTAACGAATTTTCGAGCTCCCGAAGGTTTTTTATAGAATCATCAATAAAATTAAAAAGATATCCTGCGAATCGTTTCTGAATCTGTTGCATGTTTTCTACTTTGCTTTTGCCATGGTCGCCGCTGTAAACATCAACCGCCTCGATGCCCAATCCAAAGTGCTGACAAAGCCGCAGGATTGCATCACGGTTTTTGTTCGTTAAAATGACAAACGCATATTCTAGACGCCTAATCAACTGGCCCCACAGCGGTTGATAGGGTCGATGAAGCGCCAACCAGCGTTCAGGGTCTCTGGCGATAAATTGACTGCGCGTTTCATAAATCCGGAGAGTTCGATCGGCTATAGAGAAGGTTGTGTCGGAAATTAAGGCTTCGTATTCATGCGGATTTAATAAAATTGGCTCGGATCTGTTACGGTAATTATTCAGGCACCAGTTCATCAGTAAAATCGCATCTCCGATGGGTTGCACATGAAAGCGGTTGTGCTGAAACAGTTCGACCAGCGCTTTCGGCAAATCGGCCAGGGAGGTGACCTGTTTGCCGGTAGCCGTGTTGTAAGCGGTTAAGGTGACTTCATCGAGTGAATTGACGAGCACACCATCAAAATCAAAAATCAGCATATTAATGTCCGTTTTCCTGAAAAAAGTTCTAAAGTTTTTTATAAAACGACCGATATATATGATATGCGTGTTTCGGGAGACACGCTAAGTCACCTTCTTTTACTAACTTCGGAACCTGGGGCGGTCCTTTTGGGACGGCCCCAGTTTTTTTGGGGGCCTGCAGAGCTCGGTCAATCCGCTCTTCCCTCATAAGCGGCTTCATCCAAAACCAAAACAGTTCTTGAGCGCACCTTTATTTGCGGTTGACGACATAAATCCCGATGCTGACCAGGATCAGGCTGACAATTAAGCGCAGTGTCAGCGGTTCGCTGAGCACAGCCACGCCGGCAAAAGACAGCAGCCGCCCGGCAGCTTTGTGCCAGGACAGACGGTCGCCGGCTAAAAAAAATGCGCGCCGAGGGCATGGAAAAAAGGAGAGGTATATAGCAAAATACTGGCAGAGGAAGCCGTGGTGTATAAGAGCGCCAAATATAAAAGCCCGAATTCGACCCCGAACAAAAATCCGATAAACAGACCGTCAATCAGCCGACCCGGAAACAATTCGAGCTGCTTGCGGATCATCCAGATAATCAGACAAACCGTTGCGATAACCGATCTCAGGCCCGCGCCGAAAAGAGGAGCAATGCCTTCGTTGCTATATTTTACGGCAACGGCATTCAATCCCCAGATTAAACATAGCACTGTCAGCAGAGTGACCGCTTTGGCATCAAGTCTGTCACCCCTTACGGGACCTGTATCCAATGTCACATCTCTCCGTTACAATTCCGGTTAGGCAGGGCTCACCTTTCATACAATAAATATTGCTATTTGTCACAGTGTAAGCGAATATAAAACAATATCTTTTCAAGATTGCGCTGGATCATTTAAAATTCGATTTTTTGCGCAAACAGATTTTCCGGGGAAATCACTGGATGACCGTTCAAAACCTTTTGACGATGCCGGGAGGATAAAATGAGGGTGAGAGCGATTTTACTGGTCCTTTTTTTTCCGGTGTTTGCGTTTGCCGGAAGTATCGAAAATACGCAAGAACTGGAATTACCCAT
>JASFPY010000269.1:0-4509 GCA_050115755.1 Desulfobacteraceae bacterium
GGGGTCTTTGGAGATTGAAACGTTTCGAAATTCAAAAACCTTTTTTGTCGATTTTCAAGGTCGTTGCGCTTCAGGATTCGATAAACAGCCGAAACTGAGACAAAAATTTCTTCCTGCTGCAATAAAAGTATCAGACGCCGGGCGCCACATTCAGGATTTTGCAAAGAAATCTCGACAATCCGATCTTCGACATCCGGCGGAATTTTTTCGGGAAACGATTTTGGAATGATCACCGGCTCCGAGGCGATTTCCGCAGCTCTGGCAAACCGTTTTGCACGCTTTTGAAGTCCGTAATGCTTAAGAATGCGATAGACCGTCGATGAAGATACAGAAATTCTCTGTTCTTTCAGCAGAGGTGCCAGGCGTTTGGCGCCCAGATCGGGGTTTTGCAAAGATATCTCACAAATGCGCTCGGCAACATCATCAGTGATCTTCTGCGAAGCCTTTTTAGGCGGCGACTTTGGTTTCAGGGCTGCTTGGGTCCGTTCTTCCAGCTTTGCCACTCTTAAAGGCCGGGACTGCAGGCCATGACGCTTTAATATTGAATAAACCGTGGATGCGGGTATCCGAATGCTTTCCTTTTTCAATAGCGGAACCAGCCGCCGGGCGCCCAGCTCGGGGTGCTGCAGGGAAATCGCAACAACCCGCTCTGCCGTTTTAGGCGGAATCTTAGAAATAGATTTTTTCGATCTGCGTTTTGGAGCCATCTTGCTAAAAAATCGGCCAATCGGGATAATATGACTATTAGAAATTTTGCTGGTGTGGCATGTGCTGAGAAGCTATGGGGCCGTTTTTTGTTATAAATAATTATAGCATACTAAAACGGGTTTCAAAACCATAGATTATAACGGCAACTCATGGGCTCGTCAGGACGATTCATGGGCTGAATGAATTATGAATCTTGATTAATAAGAATGTGACAGGACCGGTGTCCATTCCAAAATCCGAAAGGTTTGCCGGTATTCATCGAAAACGGGTTTCGGCAGATTTAATTGGGTTTCGTAATCCAACTTGATCTTGGTGAGTATGGCACCCTTCATATCGGTATTTTTCATGCTCATACCATATAGATTCGCCTCTGTAAGCCTGGCGTCATTAAGATTGGCACCTTCCAGATTAGCAAATCGCAGATCGCAGCCGGACAGATTGGCGCCCTCAAGGTTGGCCCATCGAAGATCGGCCCCTTTGAGAGAAGCTTGTTGAAGTCTGGCGTAATCAAGACAAGCCCAATCAAGGACGGCATCGGTCAAGTTGGCTCGTCGAAGGTCAGCCTCGTAGAGGTCGGCTTCTGACAGAAGGGCTTCCTGCAGATCGGCGCCTTTAAGGTCGATATGGGCAAGTTTGGCGGCGTATAGATCCACGCTGACAAGCACTGCACGGGGCAGGACGGCCTTTTGCCCGCTTTTCCCATTAGAATCCAGCCAGCGCCGATGAGCAGCTAAAATTTTCCTTAATTCATCATGCGATATAACACCCGTTCGCACCGGTTGAATTTTTGTCCGGGAAAGTTCTTTGGACTCAGTGCCCATAGGCTGGCCATTGATTTTATCTTTTAGCCTCTTAAAGGTCTTAAACTTCACGGTCCGCCGGGCGGGCAGCATCATAATCCGACCGGTGAAGGGGCTGCGCCATGGGCGCCCTTTCTTTTCTATAATATCGAATCTACCAAAATGGCCGATTTTAATGCTCTCACCGGATTCAAGGGTGCTTTTGATGATTTCGACAAGGCTGTTCACGGAGTGGCGGGATTGCTTGCGGGTGAATCCCGTTTGGTCGGATACGGCCCGCACGATATTCGCTTTTGTGAGGGTCATGACGCCAACTATCTTAAAGATTGGGGGTAAGAGGGTTTGCGGATACTTCTATGGATAAGCTCCCTCCGGCTTTTTTTATATAATAAACTCGCTTTCAGCAATCAACCTTTTTTTAGATCTTAAAACAGATCGCCCGATAATTGGATGACAGGCGATTTGAAACCTGATATTCTATTATTGAATAATTATTTTAACTGTTTTAGTCTTTTAAAAACTCCATAGATTGAACGCGGCCGGCAAACCCGTTTAAGCGATCCAATCAAATCAATTCAAATGATAAAGGAGCAAAAAAAGTATGCTTCGGAAAATTAAAAATGACAACCTCGGGTTTACGCTTATTGAATTAATGGTTGTTGTGATCATCCTCGGCATCCTGGCACTTTATGTCGGACCTAAAATAATGGGAGAACCGGAAAAGGCAAAACGCGTAAAAGCCAAAATGGATCTCGCCACCTTTGAGACTGCGCTTAAAATGTATAAACTTGACAACGGCGTATACCCGACAACCGAACAGGGTCTAGTGGCCTTGGTTGAAAAACCCGAAACCGGAATAATACCGAAAAAGTGGCGCGAAGGCGGGTATCTTGAAAAGCGCAAGGTGCCTAAAGATCCCTGGGGAAACGAGTTTATATATATTTCACCCGGTGTAAACGGGGATTTTGATATAATCTCCTATGGGAAAGATGGTGCCCCCGGCGGCGAAGGGGAAGATGATCAGGATATTAACAATTGGGAAATTGAATAAAAAAGTTGGTCAGTTGTTCGTTGTTTGTTGTCAGTTGCATTTAAAAAATTGGAAAGCTCTCAACAACGGACCACGGACAACTTACCACGGACACCGGAACGGTTTTACCCTGCTGGAGCTTATCGTGGTCATGTCGCTGTTGGGTATCATGCTGATTTTTACCGTTCCCCGTTTCCATGAAACCTTGTTTTTGGATGAGACCAAGACGGGTTCGCGATGGATAATCGGCAAAATTCAGGCATTAAAAGAGGCGGCAATACGCAATCAGAAACAATATTCGCTACACATTAACCTGGATACGGAACAGTTCTGGGAGACCGATGCCTCTATGTCAGCCGAAGAACTTGAAAATGCGGCTTTAAATGCCAGTTCCCTGCCAGATGGCCTAAAAATAGCCGATATTGAATACCCCATTCGCGGTAAAATAACTTCAGGGCAAACCGATATCACATTTTATAAAAATGGCACTTCGGATAAGGTCCTGATTCACATTCAAAACGATGATCAATATGAATCCTATCTGATCGAACCTTTTCTTTCGGAAGTGACGCGGTACGAGATATACGCCAGTTTTGAAAACTGAAATGCTGAAAATAAATTAAAAAAAATTAAACCGAAATCATTTTTTTACCCACTAGCCGACTTCAAATACACCCGGAATCTCTGACACAAAAATTTCAGTATGATTTAAATAAAACTGTATATTTGATGTCAAATTTTGTATAATAGTACGTCTTGGAGCTGTATATAAAAGTGCACATATGATGGCTAAATACAACTCCCAATTTCTCAGGGACCGGCTCGGATTTTCAAGAACCGCGTTCGGCTTCACACTGCTTGAAGTCATGATTGCCCTGGCGATTATGTCGATCGTATTGGTAAGCGTATACCGAATGCACTCCCAGAGTTTGACCATGAATACCGCAGCCCGGTTTTATACCCTGGCTCCCCTGCTGGCTCAAAACAAGATGGCTGAACTGGAAACCCTTTTATCAGACGGTTTTTCTGACAATTCAGGCGACTTCGGCGAGCAATACCCGGGCTATAGCTGGCGGTCTGCATTGACCGATGTGTCCTCTGAGGTGCTGGGAGAGGTCGCCAATGATTTAAAGCGGATCGACCTGACCGTATCATATAACGAGGATCAATTTTCATACAATCTAAGAACCTACCGGTTTCAGAGGGAATAATTGATTGAATGCGGATTGCAGATTGCGGATTGCGGAATTTCAAAAAAAGCACTTGATTAAATCATCCGGCTTTAGGACCAAGTTTATGGGCCATTTTCAAGTTTCGAGTTTCAAGTTTCATCTTACCACCCGGCAGCGGCAGGCAACCGGAGACCATAAGCCAGCAGCCATAAGCCAGCAGCCAGATAAGGGTTTCACCCTCATGGAAATTCTGGTGGCGACCGCCATCCTGGCAATCGTGGTGACGACTGTTTTGGCATCGTTTAATTCCGTGTTTTCAACCACAGAAGTGTTAGACGAAAGTGCAGATATCTATGAAATGGCGAAAAACTGCCTGAAACGCATGACGCTTGACCTGGAGTCGATCCACGTTAGCCAGCGGCCGCTTTATAAGCCACCAGAGTTCGATCAGCCGCCGGATCCGTATCGGATTGTCGCTTCAGCCGAGAATATTGGTGGCACGGGATTTGCAAAAACTCTAAGGTTCGCCAGCCGCGCCCACGTTGGCTTTGAGAAAAGCCCCAGAAAAGGAATCGCTGAAGTCATATACTACGTCAAAGCTGGCGATAACGGGCAGTTGACGCTGAAACGCGTGGATAACCTTTATCCGTATCCTGAGTTTGAGGAAAAGGGCAGTGATCCGACATTGTGTAAGTACGTCAAATCCTTGTCGTTTAAATTCTATGACAAAGAGGGAATCGAATTCGATATCTGGGATTCGGACTCGGATGAATTCGGATATGCAACACCGAAAGCCATT
>JASFPY010000270.1:0-4501 GCA_050115755.1 Desulfobacteraceae bacterium
GGGACAAACATGGGTGAATAGTGCATGTAATAGCTATGCATATTGGAGTCTGTGCCGGCGGTCACATCGATGAAGTCGAGCATTCCGGTGGCCTCGAGGTCGCGGGCATTTTCTTTGACAACATCAAGTGTCAGTCCGCCGTCCACAAACTCGTCTCCGCTTAGCCTTAACCCAACGGTAAAATCTTCCCCTACATTTTTCCGGATGGCCCGGCTTACCCGCATCACAAACTCCAGACGCTTTTTTCGGCTTCCCCCATAGTCATCGGTCCGCTGATTTGCATACGGTGACATGAACTGTGCCACCAGTGAACTGTGGCCCCCGTGAATCTCCACACCATCGAGGCCTCCCTCTCGAGCACGCGCCGCAGCTTTACCGTAAGCTTCGATGATTTCCTCGATCAGCTCCACGTCCATCGCTGCGGGAGGTTCGCGGCGAATTTCATCTGCGATCGGAGAAGGGCCGTACAGAGGATAGCGCGAATCGTCTGTCTCACCGCTGCGGCCCATGTGGGAGAGCTGGGCCATGATCCGGCTGCCGTATTTTTGGACAGCCCGGGCCATCTGTTGGTAAGCCGGAATAATACGGTCGTCCACATTGCACAGGAGGTTGTATTCGTCGTAAGGCGATGTGGGGTGCACGACGGTCGCCCCCGTGATAATCAGCCCGACCCCGCCTTTGGCGCGTGCCTCGTGGTAAGCAATCAGCCGCTCTGCGGGGATTCCGTCTCTGGCATAACCCGTTGCGTGCGCTGTGCTCACAATACGGTTTGGTACGAGTACATTGCCCAGTTGGATCGGTGCAAAAAGAAATTTAAACGCTGCTGTCATTTGAAGCCTGCTTGAATGGTATCGGTTGCCAAGATGTACATTTCTTTCCGTCCGCTCGAATGTGAATCGGTTGTTTGATGGACACGACGGTTTAAATAGCACCCTCTTGGGAAGGTTGCAACTTATCAAAAGGATTTTTTAATTAATGAACCAAAATGGGTAAAACATTGAGGTAAAGTTTGTTGGTGAAAGAGAAATTATATTTTTGGCAATTTTAATGATGAGAAAAAAATAATGAAAAGTCTACACCATCTGAACATGCTAAACACCTTATTTCAGAATTAGCCACATTTAAATAGAAGGAGTCGGTCAGCTACAACCCATATCAACTGCTTTCTGTGGCGTGTAATTTTGCGGCATGCTGCCGGTGAGATTGGAAATAGGCATCTACTTCTGATGGCACGGATGTAAAACGAACCAGGTGAATCTTTTCTTTCTGTACTGAATTTTCGACCACCTTTCCGTAAAAGTCCTTAATCAACAAATTTTCATCAACATCCATTAAATTCATCTTGAGATTGGTAAGTATCTCCACCGGTCCATCCAGCACAATTTCGGCACATTTTTTGGAAAGTCGGATTACAAAACCTTCGAGCTCCTTCTTTCCAATGCTCTTGCCTTCAAGCACCTTGTACTTTAGCGGAATTTGACGCATCAAAGTGACAAGGGTGGGGTCTCCCTCATCAAGAACCAGGTTGTAAGATCCTGATATACCGCCTACTTCGTAAATCTTCAGCGGTGTTTCCGCTCCTTTCGGAAATACTTCCCGCCGGTCATCAATGCGCAAAATATCGCCGGCCTCGTAACGAACGGATTCCGAAATAAGAACCTGCCCGCCCACGCTATATGACTCGATGCGGCTGGTCATGTTAACACCGCTGCCGACTACCGTATATTTGCTTCTTTTGCTTGATCCAATGTTGCCAACAATCACTTCGGTCTCGTTGAGACCAATACCCATTTCTAATTCGGGCAGACCCTGCTTGCGGTTTTGTTCATTCACCTTTGCCATTGCATTTTGCATTTTTATCGCGCAGGCGATAGCACGCTGAGCGCGGTCGGGCATTTTCTGCGGTGCACCAAAAATGACCAGCAGCGCGTCACCTATGATCTCATTGATGGTGCCCTGAAACTCAAGCACGACCTCCACCATTACCTCAAAATAAGAGTTGAGCATCTGGACAACCTGCTCTGGCTCGAGACGCTCTGACAGAGCGGTAAAGCCCCTCAGGTCGGTCATCATAATCGTTACCCTTCGTTTTTCCCCTCCTAATTCCAGGGCCGATGGGTTTTCGATGAGCGAGACCATTACTTCCGTCGAGAGGTAGCGGCCAAACATTGTTTTGAGCAATTCCAATGACTTTTCAAGCTCCGACGAGCTTTTTTCGAGGAGCTTAGCACCACGGTAGTTGGACAATGCAAGGCGCTGCATCATCAGAGAACCTGAAAACACCGCCGCAATGGACGCAAAGATAAACGGCCCCGCAATCGCGATCAAAACACCGGATGGTTTGAAAACATAAATAGCGGTTGTCATAGCGATGATCAAAATAGCAGACAGAAAAAGCACCGCCTGCGTTCTTATCCTGGCTGCAAGTGAAGCGACAAACACCACGATCATCCAAATCACTACAAAGATAAATTTGGCATCCTGACCTGGCATGGATAACTCCAAACCAAGCTGATTTACAAACAACCCAAAATCATCGTACAAGACAACAACACGAATAAGTGCAGCAAATGTTAAAGACGCTGCAAAAACAATCATGTATTGATAAAACGATGCGGCAATTTTGGAAAAAGAAAGTGCGGCCAAAAGCAGGAAACCCGGCATTACGATTGCGAAACGAAACTCCAAGACTCTCAATTTTGAGGCGGGGCTCAAAAACTGGTCAAACCATACGAAGCCGCCCCAGAAAAAGATAAGTATCAATAAAATTGCCCGAACGTTTGAAAGTGCTGACGAGTCGAACTGAAGTCTGAATTCTTTATCAACCTCGGATTTTAAAAAATGAGGGTTCCACCATGAAATGGTGTAGCTGTAGAGGCTATCGTCTAAAGTTGGATTCATTTCGACGCCTTAATATTTTACTCTATATTCCACTTTTCAATATAGATTGGATCTTTAAATTTTTAGTTTTGGATTTTTAAAAAGGACTTTACGCTGCGCACACCTTCGACCGCTTTTGCATGGGCGATTGCTTTGTTTATTTCATCGGCCGAATCCACCAGACCCAGAAGAATGATGTTGCATTGCACGGCCTTAACCTCGATCTGAGTTGAGGAAATATTTTTATCGCCAATCAGATCTTTTTTAACTTTGGCTAATAACTGCAGGTTGGCCGTTGTTCCACAGGTCTCGTCTTTCTTCTTTGGCAGGAAATAATCTGTCACGGATTTTACACCTTCGACTTGGCCAGCCAATTTCACAGCCTGGTTTTTTTGGTCCGCGGTCTCATATTCTCCAACCAGATATACATGGCCATTGTAGACGTATGTGGAGATGTCAAAATATTTAATCTTTTCATCCTCTGCAAATTTCTTGCGGATACTCATCGTAATAGACTGGTCATCGTACTGTTCACCCAGACTGCGCTCGTCAACAGCAGACTTGTAAACGTCCGTAATACAACCCGTCATCAGGATTCCCAAAATTAGGATAATGTATAAACCTCGGTAGTTTGAGCGCATGATCATCTCCTTTCTTTCACACAAATTTTATTCTTTCTATAAAATTTTCACTGTCTGTCCGGGAGCGTAATGTCTTTTCGCTCCAGATACAGCTCTGATCTTATATCGCCTTTTTTTTTTACGCTGAAAAGGCCATTACAGATCCATATATAAGCCCTTATATGGCATTAATCTATATGTTAATAACTTCCTGGCACGGCCCGGTCCCCAGAACAATGCTACATGAGTCTTGTCGGCTTGCGAAGGCCGGGAAATTATACTTAAGTGCCTCGATTCGCCCGGGCTCTCCACGCAGCCCATGCCATGCATCCCCACCCGGCCAAAAAGGCCAATCCGCCAAGCGGCGTAATCATGCCCAGCCACTTTTCACCACTCATACTCAGCATGTAAAGGCTGCCAGAAAAAAGGACCGTGCCAACAACAAACAGCCACCCGCCAATCGTTACAAACCTTGAGGGCCATTTAGTCTGCGACCACGCTGCTGCGATCAGCGCAAAAGCATGATACATTTGATATCGCACTGCCACCTCAAAGACCGACAGCATTTCGGGCTCCAATCGACCTTTTAAACCATGTGCGCCGAACGCACCTGCCGCAACGCCTACCAGGGCGGACAGTGCTCCAAATAAAAAGAAGGCCCGTTCCATTCCTACACTCCAAGTATCTTTCGAATCTTCTCCAAACGGTCGCGGGCGATGGGGATGCGGCGGTTTACCGGTGGGTCGAGGCGGAGGTCGTAATCTCTTGTGCTGCGCGGGGTAAGCGATCGGACCCGGTTCAAATTAACAATGTACTCCCGATGGCAGCGCACGAACGCCGGCGCCGGGAGTTTTTTAGCAAGTTCGCCCAGCCGCTGTACGGATTTATATGGTTTCTTGCGCCTGGTTCGAATCAGCGTATCATCACCTTTGGCTTCGAGAAAAAAAATCCCATCCATTTCGATTAAATCAATCGAGCCGTTTGCACCTTTCACCGGCAGC
>JASFPY010000271.1:0-4499 GCA_050115755.1 Desulfobacteraceae bacterium
CTTCTGGGATGGGTCATGTCGCTGGGGGTTTTAGCATTCTGGGTCGCTCTTGGGATCCTGATCGCAGTGGTCAGTGATTTTACCGCCACCAATCAATTGTTCCAGTATCCGATTTTTACCATCCTGGTCGGCGGAATCATCGGGATCATGGCATTGGGGATGTTCGGCTTTTTTTCAGTTCGTCTGCCCCAATTCATCTACCTGATTAATCCCCGGCAGGAAAGTCCGCGGGGATCATTCGCGCTGGGCATTCTGGCAGCTATTTTATCAACGCCCTGTACGGCACCTTTTATGGGAGCTGCAGCCGCCTGGGCAGCGACCCAAAGTCCCCCGACCACCGTGGTTACTTTTGCCGCTATCGGTGGGGGCATGGCGCTGCCGTACCTGTTGCTTTCAGCGTTTCCCCATCTGGTCAAAGGGATGCCTAAGGCCGGACCGGTCAGCGAACTCATCAAGCAAGTGATGGGTCTGTTTATGTTAGCGGCGGCCGCATATTTTCTGGGCGTTGGCATCAGCGCTCTGCTGAGTTCTCCACCCAACCCGCCAAGCAAGATTTACTGGTGGCCGGTAATGAGTCTGGTAGCAGCCGGCGGAACCTGGCTGGCTTTGCGGACACTGGCACTGGCCAGAAAAAAAGTGACCAAAACAATTTTTGTCAGCCTGGGTTTGATTTTGATGGTGTTGCCGATCGGGGGGGCAGTGAGATTGTCAGATGAAGGACCGATTAACTGGATTTATTATACGCCCGAGCGCTTTGCGGCTGCCATCGAGCAAAGAAAAACGGTTGTAATGGATTTTACAGCCGAATGGTGTCTGAACTGCAAGGCGCTCGAGGAGAGTGTTTTGCACGATCAACGGGTTATCAATCTTCTGGCACAGAAGCATATTGTTGCGATGAAAGTCGATATCACCGGCAGCAACCCTGCCGGAAAAGCCAAACTCAAAGCGGTCGGCAGTCTGACGGTCCCTTTGCTGGTTGTTTTTGCGCCGGACGGCAATCCGGTCTTTAAAAGCGACTTTTACACGGTGGGTCAGGTTTTGGATGCTGTGAAGAAAGCGGTTGGTAATTCTGGATTGAAGCATAATTGGAAAACAACCGAGGACGAGTAGGCCATAACGCTTTCGCCCTCGTCCTCGAGAATATAAGTCTCCAGAAATCCGCAATGTGAAGACCCACAACCCTTAACGCTTATTCCGCCAAAAATTTCCGAATCTTTTTATCCAGCTCTTTGCTGGATCGCCTGCCTGGCAGCTTTTCGACAATCTGACCGTTTTTCACCCAAAAAATCATCGGAATAGCAAATAACGAAAATCTCTGAACAGCGGATTCGCCGTACCAGTAGACCGGAAAACGGACCTTAAATTTATCAACAACCGGCTGCATGGCTTGCGGTCCCTGCAGATCAATGCTGATACCGATCAATTGCAGGCCTTGAGTTTTGTACTTTTGGTATAATTTGTTTATGACGGGTAACTCGTCAATGCAGGGTCCACACCAGGCAGCCATGAAGGTGACCATCATTTTATTGTTCCCGGCACTGATCAATTCATCCAGCGCCGATTCGGAAATCTTTTGAATAGTGCCTGCTGCCCTCGCATCAGGAGTCATTATAAAGAGAATAATCACGAGTAGAAATGCTTGAGGTATGGACGTACGCCGAATCAGATTCATCAAAATCATCCTGTGTGAAACCACTTCTATTATTTTTTGTTCATTTCTTGCAAGGTAGTCGCACACTGAGCCAGGTCGGGTCTGACATTGATATCCGAAACCTGGATATCCTGAATGATTCCTTTTTTATCAATGAATATCAATGCCCGCTCGCTAACGCCGCTTGACCGCAGCACACCATATTTGTCGGCCACCGCACCGTGGGGCCAGAAGTCTGATAGCACCGGAAACCACAAATCCCCCATCTGACGGGTCCAGGCATACAAAGTCGGTATGTTGTCGACCGTGATGCCCAGAAGCACGGCATCGTTTTCATCAAAGAGTCCTTTTACAATGTTATAACCCGGCCACTGATCGGAACAGACCGGCGTCCAGGCTGCCGGGACAAAGCCGGCGAAGGCCAGCAGTATGGTTAGAAATGCCGCTAAATATTTGAAGATCGTCCCCATTATATATGCCCTTTTTAAACATGAATGATTATAAGAACATATCGGTGGCTGTCAAGAATGGTTTCGGGCCCTATCTGCCGTGTAATTTCGCTTGCAAAGATTTTGTGGCTATGCTAATCGAATACGTTTTAAAAAGGTTTGCCGGTTCTAATGAATCTTTATGGTTTTTAATTTTAAAAAAAATCGAGCCTGGGCCGAAAGCCTATCAATTGTCATGCAAATCGGCCTGACAATGGCCGGTTGCATCGTTTTTTGCTTTTTTATCGGATTGTATCTGGACAAATGGTTGGGAACCAGAGGAATATTTATCACCCTTTTTATCATTTTAGGCATTGTCGGTGGTGCCGTCACCGTCTACCGGCAAATTTCAGAAACGCTTAAACCCCCTCAGGGGGAAAAAAAAGATTCATCAAATGGGAACCGTTAAGCAGGTCCAAAAAAAATATACCTCACTGGCATTAACCCTGTCCATTGCTGCCGGGCTTTTTTTTATCCTGATGGGCCATAAACCGGTGGGCAAAGGGTTAATGCTGGGTACAATCTTCAGTGTGCTCAATTTTATGGTGATGGGCAAATCCATCGCGCTGAATTTTGGACGGTCAAAGGCAAAAACCTTTTCGCTTTCCATGGGCTCCATCACTTTCAGATACCTTTTGCTGGCGATCCCGCTGATTGTAGCTGTCAAATACGAGCAGTTTAATCTGGTGGCATCCATTCTGGGCATCTTTATGATTCAGCTGGTCATTCTGGCAGAACATGTATTAACCCTTGTTCCCACATTACGGAAAAAACAGATTTAAGCGGATATTTTTATGGGCGAGCTTGGCAGATTACACCAACTCATCATTCCGGTTTTCGGGTACAACATCACCATTAATCTAGAAGTGGTCATCATGACGTGGATCGTCTTTGCCCTGTTGATCGCGCTCGGGCTGCTGACCAGTTACAAAAGGAAAATACTTCCCCGCCCCATACAGGCCCTGGGGGAAATGATTGTATCCCTTTTATATGGTCTTACGGAAGATGCGCTGGGCAAAGAACTGGCCAAAACCTATGCCCCCCTCGTCTGTGCCCTTTTCATGTTCTTGCTGCTTTCCAACTGGCTGGGCATTATCCCGCACCTGGAAGAGCCGACCAAAGATCTGAACACCACCTTTGGCCTGGGAATTATGGGATTTTTTATCGCTCATTACGCCGGAATTAAGTCCAAGGGGTTCAAAGCCTATTGCAAAGAATATTTTCAGCCGATTTTCTTTATGATGCCCTTAAATGTGATCGGTGAACTGGCAAAAATTGTGTCTATTTCCTTTCGTTTATTTGGAAACATCATGGGCGGATCGATTATCATTCTGGTCGTTTCTTATCTGACTTACAGCGTTGTGCTGCCGCCTTTTTTATATGGTTTTTTCGGCCTTTTTGTGGGTACCATACAGGCATTCGTTTTTACCATGCTCACCATTGTTTATATCTCAGTTCAGGTGAAGTGACCGATGGGATTTGAAGTTGAAACTGCTGTTAAAATAGCCGCCTATGTCGGCGGCGGCATTGCCATGGGTCTCGGCGCCGTCGGCGCCGCCATTGGCGAGGGGTATACCGCCGCCCGGGCCAATCTCGCGGTCTCGAGGAATCCCGAGATCTCAGGCGATATTTTTAAGAATATGCTGGTGGGGCAGGCCATTGCCGAGTCGGCCTCGATTTTTGCCCTGGTCATTGCCATCCTGCTGCTGTTTATGAATACCGGCACCCCCAGTATGTTAAAAGCCGCCGCCTTTTTAGGCGCCGGTTTGAGTATGGGTTTCGGTGCCATCGGGTCGGGCATCGGATCCGGATATCCGGGCGGTGAAGCCTGTTACGGAATTTCCCAACAACCGGCTGCCGGTTCACAATTAACCACCAACATGCTCATCGGCTCCGCCGTCTGTCAAACACCGGCGATTTTTTCGATGGTGGTGGCCCTGATGTTAATTTTCATCAATTTTGGCAATGCACCCTTAACCCCCACCTGGGCTGCTTTTGTGGGAGCCGGCCTGAGCATGGGGCTTGCCGCCATCGGATCCGGCTACGGCGGCGGACTGGCAGCCGGTGCCAGCTGCGAGGGCATTGCCCGGACACCCCAGACAAACGCCAGTGTAACCACCATCATGCTGGTGGGACAGGCGGTAGCCCAGACGCCGGCTATTTTCGGATTGTTAGTCAGTTTTATTCTGATGTTTAAATCATTTCCCGAATCCAGTGCGCTGGCAACGCCCATGGCGCTTTTAGGCGCCGGTTTGTGCATGGGGTTCGGTGGTATCGGACCCGGGATCGGAAATGGAATGGCTGCCGAGGGTGCGGTTAGATGGGTGGCCAGAAATGTCGAACATGCAAACGACCTCATG
>JASFPY010000272.1:0-4484 GCA_050115755.1 Desulfobacteraceae bacterium
AATTCCGCTATACTTTGATTAAATTTCATCCAGCGAAGATACGGTTATGAGGCAGAGCGTGGCTTGATTTTCCCATCCGATGCCCTATTGTCATTTTGTCTCATTTTAGAAATCGTCGAGGTTTTTCCAGTTCAGACCCGGACGCAAACGAGGGCCTTTCGGGTTTTTCAAATCCTGCCACGGTTACCATCGCGGCATGGTTGACTGCATATCCGACGTCCGGGTAAACGCCGATTATTCTTTTCTGGATCCTGGGTACCATTTTCATCCCGATCCTCTGGCAATTTTATAGAAGCGGCTTCGAGGTGTATGATGCGCATATTGAAGTATGCCGTTCGACCATTGGTAATCCTGAAATATTTTGGACTGCTGGGCTTTGTATTGGCACTGATGACAGTTGTGCCGCTGGCAGTGTCTTTACTGTTCGGTGACTATCATGTCAGCTTCCGTTATGCTATTGTGATAATCGGCATCTTTATTCTCAGTGTCGGTCTGATGCGTTTACCGGCTCCCAAACGGTTGCAAACCAATGAAGCAATGGTTATCACCGCTCTGATTTTCCTGTTTGCACCGCTGGCCATGTCATGGCCCATGATGGCCTCCGGATTGGGGTTTTTAGATGCGCTGTTTGAATCCATTTCCGGAGTCACGACAACCGGTTTGACGACGACTGCAACGGTAGCCGATAAACCCGAAACGTTCCTGTTCGCAAGAGCCTGGATGCAGTGGGTCGGGGGGCTCGGCATTGTGGTGCTCTCCCTGGCGGTTATGATCCAGCCCGGACTGGTGGCCAAACGTCTGGGCGACATGGAGGATTACGAAGAAGATATGATCGGCGGGACCCGGGCGCATGCCCGCATCGTCTTCATCGTGTACGCTGCGCTGACCGCTGTCGGTATCGTTGTATTGGGATTGCTGAAGATCGGCTGGTTTGAGGCGATGCTTTATTGCTTTGCCGCGGTTTCCACCGGCGGCTTCTCGCCGCATGATGGCAGTCTGGCTGCACTGGGAAGCCGCCTGGCACAGGCGGCCGTCATCCTGCTGTCGATGGCCGGTGGAATTTCCCTGATTGCCTATCATCGTGTGTTCCGTGACGGTTGGCGCACGATAGTGAAAGATCATCAACTGCGGGGGTTTCTAATCGCCGGTCTGTTGACGACATTGCTGATGGCGGGATCGCTTTGGTTCCAGAGCGGTTTTGAATGGCCCCGGGCTTTAGGCCACGGGGCTCTGAATGCCCTTTCAGCCCAGTCTACTGCCGGATTTGCGTCACTCGACACATCCCAGCTCGATGCCGCATCAAAACTCATACTGATTTTTTCCATGTTTTTGGGGGGCAGCATCGGTTCGACGGCGGGCGGCATAAAGATTTTGCGGCTGCTGATTCTGATGCGCCTACTTTATTTATCGATCCAGCGAGCCGGAATGCCCAAAAATGCTGTAGCAGAAGCACGCCTGGGCGGACGTCGGCTCGAAGCAGATGAGATTCAAAACGCACTGAGCCTTATTCTGGTCTTTATCGTATTTATTGTTGTTTCCTGGCTGCCGTTTGTCGTTATGGGTCACAACCCGCTGGATTCACTGTTTGAGGTGGTTTCGGCCATCGGTACAGCCGGAATTTCAGCGGGAATCACAACCCCGGCGCTCCATCCGTTCTTGAAAGCGATCCTCTGCGTTGATATGCTCCTGGGACGCCTGGAAATTTTTGCCTGGCTGATAATGGTTTTTCCCGGGACATGGTTTGGAAAAAGATTGGAGGAATGACATGAGAATCGTATTTTCAGGGGCCGGCCCCATGACGTTCATAACAGCCCGTGCACTGACAGGACAGGGTCATGAAGTTATTATTATTGAAGTGGACAAAGAAAAAATTGAGCGGCTTTCAGATGAGCTGGACTGCAGTTTCGTGCAGGGTGACGCGTCTAAACCGGCGGTCCTCAGCCAGGTGAACCCCGAAGATTGCGATTTTCTGTTCTGCCTCACCGACAGCGATCAGGTCAATATCATTACCGCGTTGCTGGGGCGATCGATGGGGTTTAAACGGGTTGTGCCCAGTATCGAGGATGATGAATTGCAGCAGTTGTGCAGCGAACTCGAACTTGAAGATACCATCATCCCGGTGCGCACCATGAGCCAGTATCTTGAAAACATGGTGCGGGGTCTCGATAATATCGAACTTTCCACGTTTTTAAAGCATGATGCGCGCCTGTTTACGTTTGTTGCCGGTAAAAAGGAAGCAAACAAGATCAGTGAACTGGACCTGCCTGACCAAACTCAAGCTGTTTTCTTCTATCGTGACGATCAGTTTAATTTTGTAAATGCGGAAACCGCTTTAAAAAAGGGAGATGAAATCGTTATTTTAACGCACAGCAAAAACCTGAAGGATTTAAACGAACGCTGGGCTCCAAAACAGGCCGACAAAGATGATTGAAAACACGATACACATCTGGCTGCGCTAAACCCCGTTTTTATTTTTTAAAATCCGATATGGCTTTTTCGACACCGGTTTTAAGGTCGGAAATAGCGGCATCCAGCCCGATTTTTAGGCTGCTCCAGGCGCCTTTGCCGCTGGCCTTTATTTCATTCAATTTTGTCTGCACTTCCTGTTTTTTGTGTGCCAGCTTTTCGATCTGTTGATTGTATTTAATTCTGGTTTCGGCATCGACCTGATCGGCTTTGGCCTTCAACTCCTCCAATTTAGCACTGATAACTTTTATTCTAGCATTAACTTTATCCATATAAGCTTGCTGCTGCTTCTCTTCCATGTTAATTCTCCTTTCTTTGAGGTTGGTCATTACGCATTAAAATTCGGTGTCGGCCAATATGGTATTAATTGCTCCGATCAACTTCTTGTTGTGCAACGATGATTTAGAAAGAAAAAACGCTGCCCCGTTTTCAAGGGCGGCTTTACGATATTCCGGCAGATCGTAACTGGTGAAAATGACAACGACAATTTGCGGGTACAGCTCCTTGATCTTGCGGGTTAATTTGAGACCGTTTTCACCGGGCAATCGGATATCCATCATAATCAAATCCGGCAAACGTTCACGAATCTGGTTAAAAGCGGCATTTCCATCTACCGCCTCATTCACCTCCAACGCCGGAAATCTTGATTCCAAATAGCTTCGGGTGGTTTCTCTCACCAATGAATTATCATCAACAATCAAGACGTTAGGCTTCACGGTATCATGCCCTTGTTGCAATCCCTGTCTAAATTGGTGCCTTTTCACAATTTCTCAGTTAGGATACAGCACCGGGCGTGCTTTTAACTCGAGTGAATCGAACAGATAGAGATCAGAATTTAATAAACGGTTTGCTGGTCGTATATTTACCTGCGTTTCGATCGGTTTCATCGGCCTCGATATCCGGTGCCCAGCCATAGACATTGATTCCAGGAGCCACGACATGAGGAAGGCTTCTGCTGATGGATTTGGGAAATTCTCCGGCTGAGGATTGAATTCGGGTAACAATTGCTCGCTGCGGGACATCGCGCAACTCGATGATATCCTCCAGATAAACCGTAACCATATTGCTGAAAACATCATTCATTTTCTTGAGGGAAAGTATGAGCTCCTTGAACTCATTGACCGCTGCATCGGCACTATCTGTTTCCACCACACATGAAAAATACCCGTGGCGGATTTCCTTTTCAGCGCCGAGTTCATCGAATGAGAAATGACCGATATAAATCATTATTTTTCCTCGCTATTGCAGATAGGTCCTTCTTTGCACCATTGGTAATTGCAGCTGAATTGACGATTCAAAATACTTAGACGAATTTCATACCTAATAATACAAATGGCATATAGGCGTGTGAATGGAGTCAATCCTGTATTTTCGACAAAAACCAACCGTATCTGTCGAAACTATCCATGGTGTAGTCGCAAAATACTGCTGTATCGCTCCAAAGATACAGGGTTTGCTTTATTTTCATGATTGAATGAATCCGTATAATGGACCGGAGATTGACTATTTCAAGAAAAAGTCAAGAGAATATTGATATCGCAGATATGAGGATTGAGAAAATGAAGACTAAAAAAGAAGAACAGCAAAATCGTAAAGCTTTAGCGGCTGAAGAAAACAATACGCTTGTAATTTCATCGAAGCTGATGGCTGATTTGAAAAATAAAGGCATTTTGGCCTTCAGGCAAATGACCGATGACGAGCAAAAAAAGGTATGGAACTGGTCCAAGGAAGTTATCCAGCAATACCGGACGGTACATGAAGCGGATCCGAGCAATATCCGAAATATTGACGATCTGCCTTTTCCCAAAGAAGATATTAAACTGGCCATTAAGCTATCGTTGCCGCTTTATCTATCCAAAGATATGCAGCGCGTTGTTAAAATTTTAAAAACGGCATACAAGGACATCGGCACTTTCCAGTTCATTGATGATGCCGATAAAAAAGAGTTGCGGTCCAGAGTACATCCGAAGCGCCGGGCATCTGCAAAGAATGGCGCAAACCCACATCCATTGTACGAT
>JASFPY010000273.1:0-4476 GCA_050115755.1 Desulfobacteraceae bacterium
CTTCCAGCATTTTGGCCTTGGCCTCCGCATCCGGGGTCCAGGCTACGCCAGCAGCACCGTAAACTTCCTTGGCGATGAGGTCGACGCGGTCGCGCAGTTTCATCTCCAGCGGATAAAGGAATTTGAAGTCGTTTTCGTCATTACAGGCTTCGATGACGGTATCGGCGAATTCCAGGGAGCCGTCACCGCCCTTTTCCCAGTGTTTGGACTCGGCGCAGCGGGCACCGGCTGCCTCTGCCGCCTTGCGGACGATCTTGCACTCCTCATCGGTATCGGTGTAAAAGCGGTTGATGCAGACCACCGGATTGATGCCGGATTTGCGGATGACGCCGATCATGTGCACCATGTTTTCACAGCCTTTTTCAACCAGTTCCAGGTTTTCTTTGGTATATTCTTCAGGCAGGGCGATGCCGGCCACCACTTTGGGGCCGCCGCCGTGCATCTTCAGCGCGCGGATGGTGCTGGTCAGAACCGAGACATGGGGTTTGAGGCCGCTGAAACGGCATTTGACGTTCCAGAATTTTTCAAAGCCGATGTCGGCTGCAAAGCCCGATTCAGTGACATGATAGTCGAACAGCTTCAGGCCGACCCGGTCGGCAATGATCGAAGACTGACCGACGGCGATGTTGGCGAACGGTCCGGCGTGCACCATGCAGGGGTTGTACTCGGCGGTGCACATCAGGGTGGGGTTGATGGTGTTGCGCATAAAAGCGGTCATGGCGTTGCCGACTTCGAGGTCGCCGGTCGTTACCGGCTTGCCGCTCTTGTCAAAGGCCACGGTGATGTTATTGAGCCGTTCTTTCAGATCGGCCAGATCCCGGATAACCGACAGGATAGCCATACACTCGGAACCGACGGCGATGCCGAATTTGGACTGCATCGTGAAGCCATCCATGCGGCCACCCAGACCAATGACGATATTTCGCAGCGCCTGGGCACAAAAATCCATGATCCAGCCCAGCTCAACGCGGGTGGGATCAATGTTTAAACGCGGCATGCCGGTCAGCCGCTGCAGTTGCTCGTCGTTATAGTTGCGCTCGTGCTGCATGCGAGAGGTCAGAGCCACCATGGCCAGGTTATGGGCATTCATGATGTCGTTGATATCGCCGGTCAGCCCCAGCGAGAATTCGGTCATGGGAATCAGCAGGGAATTTCCTCCGCCGGCTGCGGTTCCCTTCACATTCATGGTGGGGCCGCCGGACGGCTGCCGCAGGGCGCCGCCGACGTTTACGCCGCGCTTGCCCAGGCCTTCCATCAGACCGCATGAGGTGGTGCTTTTGCCTTCACCCAGGGGAGTGGGCGTGATTGCGGTCACCTCGATGTACTTGCCGTCCGGTTTGTCCTTGAGCCGGTCGATGATTTTAAGAAAATCGAGTTTCGCCAGCCGGCCCATCGGAAGAATTTCATCTTTTTCCAGTCCCAGTTTTTCACGCCATTCTTCCGGCATCGGCATGTTCTTTTCTGCTGCTTCAGAAATCTGCCAGTCTGCCATCTTTACTGCATCATAAGCCATCTAACCAATCCTCCTTTCAATTTTTATCAATCTGTTAGAGATATCGTCGGATAGAATCTCTTGCGATTCACATTGCTGTTAACAGCTTGACACTGTTTTTTTTTAAAAAACACCGTTTATCATCTGCCTGTCAGTTTGGCAAGAGATTTATTACGGCTGGTTTCAGGTGTCAGGGTTAAGAACTTTATGTTGTCGAGAATTATCAGATTTTCTATCGGTTCTCTTTTTTCTGACACCTGACACCTGAACACTGGCACCTTCTTTAAGGCCTATTTTTGAAACTGACTGAGCCGATAGTAGAATCCCTGCCGGTCCATCAATTCGGCATGGGTTCCGGTCTCGATAATCCGACCCCGGTTGAGGACCATGATTCGATCGACATGGCGTACCGTGGATAGCCGATGGGCAATTATCAGTGCGGTTCTGTTTTTTAACAGTTTCTCCAGGGCCTGCTGGATCCACAGCTCGGTCTGGGAGTCGATATAAGAGGTGGCTTCATCAAATAAGATCAGCTGGGGGTTTCTGGCAAATGCCCTGGCAATGGAAATCAGCTGTCGTTCTCCGCTGGAGATGGTTGTGCCCCCCCCGGTCAGGACTGTTTCCAGGCCATCGGGCAGCCGTTGAATCAGCGTGCGACAGTTTGCGGCGTCTATGATTTCCTGCACGTTTTCCTCCGTCATATGATCGGCATTTTCGAATATGTTTTGCCGGATGGTGTCGGAAAACAGAAAAGGCTCCTGCATCACCAGCGCCATCTTATCGCGAAGTAAGGCGCTGTCGAATTTTCTTATATCGATGCCGTTGATACGGATGTGACCCGAAGTCGGGTCATAGAACCGAGCAATCAGATTAACCAGAGAAGTTTTGCCCGCTCCGGTAGGGCCCACCACCGCTACTGTCTCTCCGGTTTTAACCTGCAGGTCTATGTTTTTCAGCACCTTTTCATCACCGATATAACTGAACGAAACGTCTTCCATGTGGATTTCTTGAAAACGATCGAAAACCGGCGGGCTGATTTTTAGATGGGTTTTCGGTAAGGTATTTTCGGTATCCAGAATCAGCAATATTCTTTCGGCCGAAGACATGGCATTTTGCAGGATATTGTATTTTTCCGCAAGATCTCTGATCGGTCTGAAGAACATGCGGATGTAGGAGATGAATGCCACCAGCGTGCCGAGAGTCAGTGTATCATTTAAAACCCGGCTGCCGCCGTAAAAGATCACCAGGGCTGTGGTGATGACTCCCAAAAGCTCGATGATGGGCATAAATATGGCCAGAACGTGGATCTGTTGCATGCCGGCTAAAAAGTTTTCATGGTTAAGATTCTTGAATTTTTTATAATTTTGACGTTCCTGGCCCAATAGCTGAATAACCCGGATGCCTTCAATGGTTTCGGCAAAGCGAGTGTTAATTTCGGCGATTTTTATTCTCAGGGTTCGGAAAACATCACGGGCCTTTACGGAAAATTTTGCAGAGGCATAAAATACAACCGGCAGGATCGTAAAGGAGGCCAGGGCGAGCTTCCAGTTGAGAATCAGCATTACAGCGGCAATTCCCACCAGCAGGAAACAGTCTTTGAATACCAGGGAGATGACCGAGGTAAACAATTCATGCATATTCTGGACATCATTGGTCACCCGGGTCACCAGCCGGCCGACCGGATTGCGGGTAAAAAATTCAATGGCCAGATTCTGTATATGCGTATAAAGCTTCATGCGCACATCGTGCATGATCATGTGCCCGCTGTATTCCATAAGCATTTTCTGGCTAAAATTGAGAATGAAATTAAAAAAAACGATTGCCAAAAAGATCAGCGCCATTTTTGCAAGACCGGCAAAGTCCTTGCGGCGCAATATTTTCAGATCGGATTTTTCAAGGCGCGCCAGTCGATCAAATGAAATATAGGCTGTCTGGCCTTCAATTTGAAACAGCGCGCTGTATTTTTGGATAATAGCGCGTTGCCGGGGGTTCTTCAGATCCGCTTTCAGGTATCTTTTGCGGTTTTCATCACTGCGGGTAAGCGCTACGGGGGCATCCGTAGTTTGCGGAACGATATAGCGGTCGATAGCCACTTTGGTCACATAGGGCAGTGCCAGATCCAGACCTGTGATTCCGATTACCAGAATAATCGACCACAATATGAGGGCTTTGTAGGGCTGGAGAAACGGAAAAAGGCGCCCTAGCAGCTTGACATCATAGGGTTTACCCAGCTGGGTTTCCTCAAAATATCCGTAATCAGGATGCATTTACACCCGCTTCATATTCCTGTAGTTGAAATGCCTTGGCATAATAATGTTGGGTTGTAATCAAATCCCGGTGCGTGCCCTTTTCGATCATCTGTCCCTGTTCCAGGGCGATGATCTGGTCCGCAAAGCTCACCGCAGAAATACGATGGGAAACAATGATGATGGTCTTTTGGCCGACCATGGATTTTATGGTGTCGATCATCGCGGTTCCCGTTTCCAGATCCACCTGACTGATGGGGTCATCCAGAATGACGACTGCGGCCTTCTTTAGCAGGCAGCGGGCTAAAGCGATACGCTGTTTTTGACCGCCTGAGAGGATGACTCCTTTTTCACCGACGACGGTATCAAAACCTTTCGGAAAGGCGCGGATGGTATCATAAAGCATTGCTTTTCGACAGATCTCCTCCAGCCGGGCTTCGTCAATCAGCGGGTTGTCAAAAGAGATATTTTGCCGGATGGTTCCTGCAAACAAAAAGGGTTCCTGGGGCATGAAGGCAATATGCGATCTTAAATTGTCAATTTTCAATGTGCGGATATCTTTGCCATCCAAAAAGATGCCGCCTCGTGAAACGTCGTACAGTCTGGGAATTAGACTCAACAGGGTTGTTTTGCCGCTGCCGGGAGGTCCGACGATACCCAAAACCGCTCCCGGTTCCACCGTCAGACTGATCCCTGCAAGCACCGGCGCGCTGCCGTTTCCGTCCCCGGCGCGGTTGT
>JASFPY010000274.1:0-4474 GCA_050115755.1 Desulfobacteraceae bacterium
GTTAAGGATTGTAAATCCTTAAAGGATTTTACGAATTCATACAACATGATGAATTCTTTGCCGCATCAAGATTCTTGCCCAGGTTCACCACAGGACTGTTTTGCATGAATTTGTACAATTCCTTATTTTCTTGATTTTACGGTGGTAAACATTATTTTAGGATTTCACCTTTGTTCACAGCAAAATCATTTTCATAAAAACTTGCAAACAGGAGATCCAAACATGGCCAGAAGAGTTGTTATCGACGCTGATGAATGTATCGGATGTGAAAGCTGCGTGGAACTTTGCGCGGAGGTTTTTGCGTTTAACGAAGCTGAGGAAAAAGCAGAGGTCATCCTGCCCGAAGGCGGCCCGGAAGACTGCATTGAAGAAGCCATTGAGACGTGTCCGGTGGAGTGTATCAGCTGGGAAGACGCCTAAAACTGGTTTCATAACCCTCATCTCATGCCCGATGGCGGCGTTCCAAACCGATTCAAAATGCTCGAATACTGTCGTGTATGCGCCGCTTTTAGATCGGTTTGCGCCTTGCCATCAAGCAAGATACAATGGCTCTAATACCGGTTTGGCATTTTTATAGTACGAACATCGGATAGGATTTAATGGGTCTAAAAGCAATTCAACTCGTTTATAATCAAAAGCTTCAAACGGCAGCGGATTTTTCTGAAATCAGCTATCATTAAACTCACCGATGAGCTTTAATTCTCTCTCAAGCTTTATGCCAAACCGCTCCCATACCCTGCCCTCGATTCTGCGGATCAGGCTGAAAACATCGGCAGCTCTCGCCTTGCCAGTGTTGAGGATGAATCCGGCGTGTTTGGTACTGACCATGGCTCCGCCAACGCGCTCACCCTTGAGGCCGGCTTCTTCGATCAATGCACCTGCATAATAACCTGGAGGGCGCTTGAAAACACTTCCGCATGACGGGTAATTCAATGGTTGTTTTTTGGCGCGTAATGCAAGGATATCATTCATCCGCTGCTTTAACGCGCCGGCGTCTGTTTTTTTGAAGCGGAATTGACCAGAAGTAATTACCACATATTCCAGTTGCGGAACCCGCCGGTAGCTGAAATTAATTTCGTTTCGTCCGGCATCAAAATGGGTGCCGTCAAGTTGAAAACCTTTCACTGCAACGGTTGTCTGTCCGATCTCCTGTCCAAAGGCTCCCGCATTCATGCGTAGCGCTCCACCCACACTGCCGGGGATTCCAGCCATTAGTTCCATCCCGCCGAGGCCCTGGCGAATGGCATCCTGGATGAAGTCCAGCAAACAGCTGCCGGCCATGACGGTAGCTGCTGTGTCATCAAAGCGCCACCCGCTGAGATTGGCACCCAGATATAGAATTACCCCCGGCCAGCCTTTATCTGACACCAGCAAATTCGAGCCGAGGCCCAAGACAAACAGCGGAATGCCGGCCTCACGCACGATCGCAAGCACCTCACCGACACCGTCTTCGCTTGCTGGCGCAGCCCAGATTGCCGCAGGGCCACCGATTTTGTACGAAGTGTAGGGCGCGATCATTTCATCGGTCTTGATTTCAACCCCTGCCACTGCGGCCAGCTGATGGGCGATACGTGGCGTATCAAACCCTATGCTTTCGGCCTTTGCCACTTCCTTCTCCTTCCATCCATGAACGCCCCCAATCAATTGGCGTTAAAGCACAAAACTTCCTAGAAAGCAATTTCGAGAGCTGTTTTCAACAGGACTTGATTTAGTGTTCTGGATTCTTAGCTTATAGCATATACATTTATTTTTCGTGTATTTCCGAAACGATCTATAAAAAGAAGCAAATCACATTTAAAGTCCCGCAAACAGCGGCTGCCTGAAGATAAGGATAAATTCTGAAATGATTGATGAATACCGCACTGGCAGTCACATGACTGTAAATGGGAAGACATACTATCAGGATCTGAAAATTATTCGCAGTGCGGTCAAGGAAAACTGGTGGCGGCGGCAAGGGCATCGTCTGTATCTTGACGATATTCAAGATATCCTGGCTGCCAGGCCTGAAGTTTTGGTCGTCGGCACCGGATACGCTGGGAACATGCGGGTGCCGGAGGGCGTTCGGCAAACCCTGCAGAACCTTCAGATCAAAGTCATCGCCCAGGCAACTGCCGATGCCACCAAAACGTTTAATCAGCTGGCGGCTGAGGGCAAGGATGTGGCCGGAGCCTTCCACCTCACGTGTTAAATCCCACCTAAAAAAACAAAAACGAGCGACGAGTACGAGTACGAGCATGGGCAATGTTTCTGCGCTTCACGATCGTACTCGTCGTCGTCCTCGTTCTCGTTAACTAACCGCAAAGTATTCCACTGCAAGCAATCAGGCGCAAAGCCGACATATTTTCAGTGAATGCGATTTTGAATCATAAACCGTTATGTTACGGGAGAGCCAATATGTTCAGAAAAATGATAACAGCTTAGATCATATTATTGGGACTGATTCTGGTTATCGCGCTGAGCCAGGGCGTTTATTTCAAAAGACAGCTCTCCACTATGGCCTTTGAGGAAACTCAATGGAAAGAATGGGTTAAGAAACATCCGTATTCCAGAATGTTGAAATAAAAATACTCAAGTTTTTCCTGTAGTTGCCGATAAATTTCCTGGTATGGGGGACTCATTAAAAAGGAGGGCAATTATGGAGACTCAGGATTTTTTACGAGTCATCAACGAATTGGATTTCATACTGGATGACATTGATGAAATTAGCGGACAACTGGATCTGACCAAAGCCGAAAACAACAAGATGTATCAAGCGATCAGCAGCATCGAAAAAACAAAAAAAATCCTCGTTGAGCTTTTTCCCAACATAAAATCACTTGATTATGACGTACGTGAAGATCTTACAGCCGAACTCATGGATAGCTAGAATCGGCTTAAATACATCCAAAGGGGGGCGGGTGGCTCCGGTCGGGATCCACCGATAAGGGTAATGAAAACGCGAGCTTTACGGCTGAACATCCCGGGTTATCATCTGTTATCGGCCGTTTTAAACAAATTTGATAGAGACGACTGTGTGACGCTGTCATTATCCGTGTCTTTTGTTTTTTTACTATCAATCATTCCGTTTTCCACTTTGAGCATCCTGATTTTTGATCTGATTAAAGGTTTTTTTATTTCCAATACCGCTTTTAGCGGCAATATTTCGGAGGTCCTGGCGGAAGAAATAAACCATATCATTCCTTTCGTAACAAAGAATTGGATCAAGTCCCACGTTATTAATCCGGATGCCTACGGGTCCTTCAAGGCCATTAATTTTTTTATGCTGCCAATCATCAGTGGCCTTTTTTTCAAATCACTTGAAACCTCATACCGCAAGATATTCCAGCTTCCCCCCCGGCATTTGCTTTTTGGGCAGGCCTTCTATATCATTATCAGTGTTTTTGCCGGCCTGCTGTTTTTTATGTCCAATTTCATCCTGATTATTCTTTCAACGGTCATATCCCATATATTAAACGCCATAAACAATACGCCCTATTTTAATGAGATTTCCCAAATGGCAATGACCGCATTTACTTCCCACCGGATCAATGTTCTCTCGGTAGTCGTACTGATTGCTTTTTATCTGGGAACCATCAAGTTGTTTTTGAATATAAAAATACAGCTGCGGCACCGACTGGTTTCAGCACTCGTATTTTGCTTGCTTTGGATTCTGGCCCGTAAACTTTTCAGCGTTTATATCAGCCATATCACCGAGGTCAATGTACTGTATGGCTCCCTCAGTTCCGTTATCGTCATTTTAATGTGGATTTTTTACTCATCACTGGCGCTGCTATTTTCTGTAGAAGTTCTTCATGCATTGCATTCCGGCCATTATAACTACCGGCAATGGTAATCAAGGCATAAAGCAGAGCGCAAAGCGCATGGCGTTGAAAAGTCTCGATCTAATTTATCGATATTGCGTTATGCGTCATGCCTTTTTAATCAGCCGGATTTTCAGGAAGATATTGACATGTATGCCCTCCCAGTTTAAACAATAGATTGTCCCTGCAGAACAATTATCTGAGGGAGGATTTCATCATGACCCCTTTATTTCGCAGCGCTATATTTACATGCTGTTTCCTGATTTTTAGCGGCTGTGCCAGCGACGGTATTCCCAGGTGGCGAAATTTTCATGGTAATTTAGAGGGCCAGGGCTATATACCGGTTGAAAGCGGCTACGCGCTTTCTTCAGCGTGGATTGCCGGACCCTATAATATTACAAGTTCTTCTCCGGTCATCGGAACCGATATCAATGGCAAAGAAATCATTTATATCGGTACAGTGGATGGCGAACTGGTGGCTGTCGATTCAGCGGATGGCAATGAACGCTGGCGTCGTTCATTCGCTTCCAGGGATGAAATTGTCCATATTGTCTCCACCCCCGCTGTCTCCATTAATGGAGATGTCTATGTTATTACCCATCACCGGTCAGCCAACCGGCCTTCCCGAAGTGTTCTCCATAAGGTGGATGAATTCAATAAAATTCGCTGGTCTC
>JASFPY010000275.1:0-4459 GCA_050115755.1 Desulfobacteraceae bacterium
AAGGGAGGTGCCAAATGCCGGAATTTTGTAATCCTTTTAGTGGATTAAAAAATGACAGAAAGGTTACCCACGAGGAATTGGTTCGGGCTATCCGCTTTATGATTGCTGCCGAATACGAAGCGGTTCAGTTATATCAACAGTTGGCGGAATCAACCGACAACCAGCTGGCTCAGGAAGTGCTCTATGATATTGCGAATGAGGAAAAAGAACATGCCGGCGAGTTTTTAAGACTGTTAAGAGAACTGGATCCGGAGGAGGAGAAGTTTTACAAAGAAGGTTACGAAGAAGTCGAGGAGATGATCGCCAAGCTGAAAAAATAATCAATTGATCAAACATTAATCAGACCCTTATTAAACCTTTAGAAGTGGTTTCAAAGCCTCAGATCAGGTTCAAGGGCAAGGCGTCCCGCGTATTGGAAGCGGAGCGTACACGATAGTACGTGAGTATTTCAATGCGCGGGATAACGCAGCCATTGGGCCTTAGATGGGGTTTTTAAACCACTTCTAACGGAATCGGGATATGGATACTGTCTACAATGCGGTCGCTAAATTTATGGTGGATCTGAAGCCATGCGTGGCTTTAACCGGTGCCGGTATTTCAGCCGAAAGCGGCATTCCCACATTTCGCTCAAAAGGGGGCCTGTGGGAAAAATATGATCCCGTGGTGTATGCATCTGCCGAGGCTTTCAGAGAGGATCCGTCCAAATACTGGACCATCCGGGGCGAATTTATCCGCAATTATGACACCTACCAGCCCAACAAAGCTCATCTTGCGCTTGCAGAGCTGGAAAAAATGAGTTTATTGCGGCATGTGATTACCCAGAACATCGATGGCCTGCATAAAAAAGCCGGCAGCCAAAACGTAACTGAAATTCACGGAAGCCTCAGAGAGACCTATTGCCTGAAATGCGGCAAAGAATTTATCGCCCCGCACGTGCCGGAAGGCCTTCCGCCCCATTGTGAGTGCGGCGGGGTTTTAAAACCCAATACGGTATTGTTTGGCGAGCCATTGCCACAAGGTGCTCTGGAAACCGCCTATCAGGAATCCGCGACCTGCAAACTGATGCTGGTTATCGGCACCTCGGCGATAGTCCAGCCGGCGGCCTCGTTACCCGCTTTAGCCCAGCAAAAAGGGGCCAAAATCGTGGAAGTAAATATCGAACGCACCTTTCCCGGTGCGGATTTTGTGGTTGAAGAAAAAGCCGGGTCTGGTCTATCAAGGATTTTAAAGGAGATAAAGAAGATTGTGGGATAATTTAAGGAGGATGAATGCCCAAAGTAACCCTGGAGGGCCATGATGCGGTAACCTTTTTGCGATTAAACAACGGCGTCACCAACGCCATCAGTCCTGAACTGGTCGATGATTTGACAGATGCGGTAAAAAGGATCAAAAACGAATCCAAAGGAATGGTTTTAGCCGGGGGAAACAAATTTTTTTGCATCGGCCTGGATTTGCCGACGCTGCTCAGATTAGACCGTCCGGATATGGTTGAATTTTATAGACGTTTTAACCAGGCGGTTTTGGATCTGTATACGTTGCCGATCCCCACTGCCTGTGCCATCGATGGCCATGCCACTGCCGGTGGGGCTATCATTGCCCTGAGTTCCGATTTCCGATTCATATCCTCGGGCCGCAAATTCATCGGTTTTAACGAAGTCAAAATTGGTGTGCCGGTCCCTTATTTGGCCGATTTAATCCTGAGACAGATCACCGGTGATCGATACGCCACTGAACTGATGTTTACCGGGGAATTTGTTGAGCCGCAACAGGCGCAAAAAATCGGTTTGATTGATGAAGTCATTTCTTCAGAAAATCTGGAAGAAAGGGCAGTTGCTAAAATTTTAGAATTGGCAGCCTTGCCGCCATACGGAATTAAGGGAATTATAAATAACCGCGTTGAGTCTGTGAGAGCCAGGTACGAAGAGATGCGCAGCGCAGATTACGATTTGTTTCTGAACTGCTGGTTCAATCCGGCGGTCCAGGAGCTTTTGAAGGAGGCTGCTAAAAAGTTCTAGAAAACGATATAAAAAATGAATCTAACGCTCAATTACTGCGTTATAAACCGATTCAAAGTGCTCGAATACTATCGTGTATGCTCCGCTTTCGAATCGGTTTATGCCTTGTACTTGAGCGTGATCTCCTATTTTTGATATCGGTTTAAAAATTTATTTCCAAGAAAATGGTCGTAAAATATCCAGCCTGGCCACTTTGAGGTTGACCCGGCGGGTCGGGTTGAGATAATTTTTGGCAAGAATTACACCACCGGTTGCTTTACTCTCCTTCGCCAGAAAGCCCCACGGCTTGCCGTGGGGATGAATGGCGAGGAGAGCCCTCCGAAGCTTTAGCGAAGGAGCGCTAAAGGCTGCGGAGAGTTCCGCCATCCTTGTTAGGATGCCACGCGGCTTGCAGCGGGCAGGCTTCACTAAAGATCTTACAATGCAATTTGATAGAGGCAAGGTTACATTTATCTTTCTGGGTGTCCTGGTGCTGATTGCCGTAGGGGCGGTGTTAAAAACCGCCCAATCGGTCATTCTGCCGCTGGTCATTGCCTGGCTGCTGTCCTTTCTTATCGGTCCGGCGATCCATTTTATGACTGCCCGCAAAATACCAACGACACTGGCCGTTCTTATCATCCTGATTATTTTGCTCGGCATTTTTTATTTATCCGGAACATTTTTATATGCCCGGTTTTCGGCATTTGTCGCTGCATACCCGAAATACCATCAACGATTTACGGATCTGATTACTTTGATAACCAGCAAATGGAATCTGGAATTTGATCCTCTCGCAGGGATCAACTGGGGGCAGAACATCGGGCGCTTTCTGGCATCTTTTTCGCGATCCATTTTTGCGTTTGCCTCTCAGCTGGTTCTGGTAATCATATTCTTATTTTTCATATTGCTGGGCAAACCTTATTTTCGATACAAAATTCTTAAATCTTTTTCATCCGAAGATGCCGACCAGATTGCCAGCATTACCTTTTCAATTACCGGACAGATCAGGCGATATTTGTCCCTGCAATTTTTAATCAGCTTTATCACCGGTATCCTGGTATGGCTGGCGCTGGAAATTATCGGGGTGGATTTTGCTGTCACCTGGGGAGCGCTGGCGTTTTTTTTAAATTTTATTCCCACAGTAGGATCCATTGTAGCCTCAATCCCACCGATTTTACTTGCGTTGGTACAATTTTACCCGTCCCTTTGGCCGGGTGTCGTCACCCTTCTATCGGTGATGACCATCCAGCTGGGCATGGGAAATGCCCTGGCGCCAAAGGTTATGGGAGATCAGCTAAATTTAAGCCCTGTGGTGGTTCTGCTTTCGCTGTTATTTTGGGGCTGGTTGTGGGGTATTGTCGGGGCGTTGCTTTCAATACCGATTGCGGCGGCAATTAAAATCGTCTGCGAAAATATCCCAACATTGCATCCCATTAGCGTCATGATGGGATCGGGCAAGACTTTTCGGCGTGAATTTAAAAATTCATAAAGCAATCAACAAAACGAAATACGGCCTCAAACTCCCTCAATTCCATCTTACCGATTTTCTTCTTTCAGAAAAAAGGTAAACTTGATCCCAAATGGCCGGGATTTGTCTGAGAGTAAGGCACGACTCGTTTCGAAAACGGAGCGCACACGGAGTACGTGAGTATTATGAAGCGAGTCGCAACGCAGCTATCGGGCAAACCCCGGCCATTTGGGATCAAGTTCTACCAGCCTGCCTCTTTTTTGAGGGATCGTAGCGTCAACACCAGACAGGCCTTCAACGTGGCATTCACGTTATCGCCGGCAAGGGCACTGGCGGCAAAAGAGGGCACTTTGAGCTGGTGATTATAGGCCTTTTCCATTTCTTCAACCGGCATGAGCGGTACGCCCTCAGCGGCGAGATCGCGCTTATTGTACTGAAGCACGAGAGGTGTTTTCATAATATTCAGGCCGTAACTGTTAAGGTTTAAGGCGAGGTCTTTTAGGGCAAGCAGGTTTTTTTCATGGCGGACGCGAAGTGAATCGGCAACAAACACCAAGCCGTCGACACCTTTTAAGACCAGTTTACGGGTGGAACTGTATTTTACTTGGCCCGGCACCGTATATAGCTGAACCCGCACATCGCAGCCCTTAATTTTACCCAAACCCATGGGCACAAAATCAAAAAAGAGCGTCAGGTCCCCTTTGGTTTTTATCGAAACCATTTCATCGGTCATCAATCTGTGGCTTTTTTCAAAAATATATTGCAAATTTGATGTCTTACCGCCCCTACCCGGGCCGTAGTACACGATTTTGCATTCGACCTCCCGTTTTTTCAGATTAATAATTGCCATTATCAAATAATTATAAAAAGCTGTGTGGAAAGTGTCAATTCGAAAGAAATAATAACAAATAATTTCGAGCTATTATATAACTCTAAGCTGCACTCATTTTAGATCGTATCGGTTGCGCGGATACCGCTCAGATAAAATTAAGTACAC
>JASFPY010000276.1:0-4456 GCA_050115755.1 Desulfobacteraceae bacterium
CCCAGTAAAAGAGAAAGCGCCGTACCTGGACTGAAGGCAAAAGTAAAGGGAAGGAGCACGACCATACCTACCATGGGTCCTGTGCCTGGGATGATCCCCACGACGAGGCCCACCAATGTGCCAAAAGCCAGAGCAACCAAGTTGCTCAGTTGCAGACTCGCCTGAATTCCGGCCACTAAGTGCTCGAACATTCTTCACCCTCCAAACCAGTCCAGGACCAGAGGGGTCGGGAACCAGATGTCCAGAAAAAACCTGAACAGGATATATATCAGGCCCGTCATGATGATGGGAACCAGAACCAGCACGACCGGCCGGCGTTGCCCCAGATAATAAAGGGAAACACCGATAAAGAGCATACAAGATAGCCTTAGACCGAAGATGACCAGTCCATAGAGGAATGCGATCAGAAAAAGGAGGATCACCAAAGGCTTCAATGGAAAGCCGCCGCCATCCAGTTTCCAGTCGGTGTTTTCATGAGCCTTGATCAGTCGCCACGCGGATGGGAGCGATGCGAGAATGATTATGCTAAGGACGATGAGGGGATAAATCAGCGGGCCCTTATAGAACGGGTCGGGCCCGCTTGTATCCACCTGCCAAGGAGAGCTGATGAGAATCCCGGCGGCCACGGCACCGAGGAACGCACCAAAGAGATCATGGACGCGGCTGCGGGTTTCTTCCTGTTTGGCCATTACTTAATAATCCCCAGCTCCTTCATAATCGCACCGAAATTTGCCAGCTCGCTGTCCATCTGTTTGCGGGCTGCCTCAGGTCCGGTGGGATGGGGAATGACACCGACCTTTTTGATCACATCCTGGATGTCGGGTGTGGCCATGACTTTGAAAAAGGTATCCCCCAACCGTTTGGCAATGTCATCCGGCGTCTTGGCCGTAATAAAGGCTCCGAACCATATCGAATAGGGATCACCAAATCCTTGCTCTTTTACCGTTGATACATCCGGGTACTGGGGCAGGCGGTTGGGAAGCATACAGGCCAACAGCTTCATCTTGCCGGACTCCACATAATCCCGAAGTCCGGGGGTTGAAAAGGTGATCACATCCGCATCCCCTTTGACCACAAGGAGCGGGTTGAGTTGCTTATAAGCTGTCTCCTTCCATTTAAAGCCTCCGATTTTTGCGGCGTTCATGGCGATTAAGGTGGGCACGGCGCCCAATCCCCAGTGGGCGAGTCTCAATTCGTGTGTTTTCCCATACTCGGCAAGCTCCTTGAGGTTGTTGTAAGGTGCGTCACCCCGGCAGGCCAGCGTAAAGGGTGAGGACCAGACAAGGCCAAGGGGCCTCAGATCCTGATTTTTGTAAGGTGTCTTGCCGCGCAGGACCTGGGTAATCATGGGCCCAATGGATATGAGGCCCATGGTGTAGCCGTCAGGACGGCTGTTGACAAGTTCGTTGGTTGCCAAAACGGCACCGCCACCGGGTTTGTTGATCACCTTGACCGGAACCCCAAGTTCTTCGGAAATTTTGGGAGCCATGGCAGTTGCCACCATGGTAGAAGGATCATTGCCAGCCGGCCAGGGGATCATGATCATAATCGGTTTTTCGGGCCATTTCGCATGTGCGGGTGTGATCATGCCTGCTACCAGCGCGATAGTAACGATCATAAAAACCAGAAAACGTCTATTTTCCATAAGAACCTCCTTTTTTCTTGTTAGAATACATTTTCTTCTCCTGTCGATTTTTTTTATTTTGATGTTAACTCGCTATTGAGGATTGAATCAGGTGGTATATCATTTGTGTATCGAACTTGATTTCCGCCCAATATATTGGAAATTCGAAGGAACGTCGCATGAGATGCTTTCCAATTATCGAAGATTTGCTCGGTTGTCAAATTAGACCGTGAGTAGCTGTTAAGATCCTTATTGACAACGTCTTAAACGATTAACGCTGAATCATAAAAAAGGGATTACAGAACATTCTGTAATCCCTTGAATTTGAGCAAGTTGTCTTTCATCCAGTCACCGGAAGAAAGACCCAATGGTTGAAGAAGATTTAAGTTCTGAGAAATTCCCGGGTCATTTTTTGCCAGCCGATCTGGGGCATGTGTCCGAAAATATCATCGCCTAAATAACCGCCGTCGACGGCCAGCGGGCCGGCCGTTTCCTCGATCACCTCATAAAGACGATCGATTTCTCGATCGATAAACTCGCCGGCCTGATCACCGATCATCAAGTTCTTCAAATCCTGACGGAGGCTGGCGCAGTGCAATCGCAGTATCCAGCCCTCGCTGTATGGATCTTTACAGCCCCGGTTGCCGCTTTCGCGCAGCACCGGGTTTATATCGGTTACCACCCCGCTGACCGGGGAGAGCAGCTTCGCTGCATTTCCTTCACGATTCAAGGATATGTCGGCGCGGTCCTGTTCCATCTGCTTGCCCATCAACGGGGCTTGAATCCGGTCCAGCGGCCCCAGCAGGCGCAGGGCAAAATCGTCCAGACCGATGCGAACCGTCGACCCTTCCTCGATTTTGACCCAGGTGTGCCCCGGGTGCAGGTAAAATCCATGCGGGATTTTAAATCCTTTGATGTCCAGGACATCCACCGGCTCAACCACGGCGTGAACGGCAAACTGATCACTGAAATATTGATCAAATTCGCAGTTGGCGCATTGGTAATCATGGGTGCAACTGCGGAACTCAATGTGGCCGATCATGTGATGCAGGCATGGCTGCTTCCAGGCCGGCAGTTCCCGTAATTTGTCCTTCCAGAACACAATTCGACCGCGCTTACCCGCGGAAAATCTACCTTTTTCCTTGAGTTGCCGGTTTTCAGCGGCGATACGCCGCATGGCACGATCATAGGCACAGGCCGCACACTGGTAATCTAACCGGCAAAACTTTTTAGGAACCACGCCTGCCTGCATCCAGATACAAGGCGGGTGGTTTGCGGACTGTTTATTTTCTATTCGGGTGGAGACCATTATTATTTTCCTTGTCAGAAACAAGCAGTTATTGGTTAATCGTTATTTGTTATTAAAAGCAAAATTTTTGGATCCATCGGTTAGCCAATAACAAATAACAGATAACGAATAACTATGTTCGAAGAAACGTCCGGGTTAAATTCTTCCAGCCCAGATCCGGCAGATTCCCGTAAATGTCGTCAGCCAGATAACCGCCATCGGCCGCCAGGGGGCCCGCAACTTCCTCGATCATCGTTTCCAGGTGGCTGACTTCCGCGTTGATCCAGTTCAGGCTGTCCCGATCCACCATCAATTTTTTCATGGTGCCCTTAACATCCGGCGTGCGAACCATAAAGAGCCACCCGTCACCGTAAGGTTCATGGTTGGCCAGCTTCGGATTTTCCCTGACCTTTGAATTGACTTCCATGATGACACCATCAACCGGCGAAAGCACATCGGCGAGGTTATTTTTGCGCTTTAGCCCCCAGCCTGCTTTGCTCTGATCCAGTTCTTTACCGATCAACGGCAGGTCAAGCGCATCGGCTTCTCCGAGCACTTTCAGCGCAAAATCATCCAAACCCACCCGAATATAACCGCCGCTTTCGATTCTGGCCCAGGCATGTCCGTTATGGAAATAGTATCCCATGGGGACGTCGAAACCTTTGATCTGCAGCATTTCAGCAGGAGAAGCTTTGGCTTTGGTGGTCCAGACATCTTCGAAATACTGGTCAAAGTCACATTTGCCACATTCATAGTCATAGGCACAGATTCGTTTTTCAATCCGACCGGTGAGGCTGTGGCGGCAGACCCGATCCAGGTCCGGCCGTCTCTTCATCGCTTCCTGCCAGCTGATCTGTTTGCCTTTGGCAACTTTCTGATCCATGGCATGATCATATTTACAGCTGGTGCAATCATAATAATTGTCACAACTTTTAAATTTTACGACACCCGCCTGCATCCAAAGACACGGAGCTGCCGCTTTAGCTTTCCTGTCCGGTTTAACCAGCCACATTTGGCCGCCGAGAACAGATTCAATTCCCTGCTGAGATTTGCCGTCACCTGGCCGGCCTTTTTGGTAAGTCGATCCAAATCCCACCTGACTCCGCTGCCCTTTTTTCTTTTTTTCAACCATTTGTTTCGCTCCTTTACTGAAATAAATTTTATTTTCGATTTCTTGTAGAGCAATGGGTGTGCCAACAAAATTTATTTGGCCAAAAATCGGTATAACTGTCTGTATCTAAATAAAATTTAGATAAAGGAAATCTACAAGATTAGGCTCGATTAAATTTAGCTGTGCAGTGATTTTCTACATCATAAAGATCAGATAAAGTGAATTCTGAAAACATCGGAATAAAATTTAATTTATTTTCAGTTAATTACCATAATGTTGGATTTTCCGTCAGTTAATTTGTGATTTGCAACACTGCTTTTTTCCGATTGATATCTCGTTTGATTCCTGATATGAGGTTCAACTTTAAAGGTAGACACCCCCTGCCAGTTTTTACTTAATAATTTATTCTATCCAGTAAAAGTTGGTTATAGCG
>JASFPY010000277.1:0-4445 GCA_050115755.1 Desulfobacteraceae bacterium
GAATTTCAATTGGCCCAGCGTTTTGATCAATTCATTATGAATACCATGAACACCAAGATCAAAGGCTGCCTGTTCACCGGCTTCTTTGACCGCGATGTCAACTTCCTGGCCGACCTTTTTGACCACATCCTCGATGCGGGCGGGATGGATTCTGCCGTCTGAGATGAGCCGCTGCAAAGACAGACGCGCAACTTCTCTTCTGACAGGATTAAAAGCGGATAATATGACGGCCTCGGGTGTATCATCGATAATCAGATCCACCCCGGTTGCCGCTTCAAGGGCCCGTATATTGCGTCCTTCCCGACCGATAATGCGGCCTTTCATTTCATCACCGGGCAATTGCACAACCGAGACGGTGCGTTCGGCTACATATTCTCCGGCATAGCGCTGGATCGCCGTTGCTAGAATTTTTTTCGCCTTCCGGTCTGCCTGCTCTTTCGTTTCATTCTCAATTTTCTTGATCATCCGGGCCCCTTCATAACGGACCTCATTCTCCATGGCTCTGATCAAAAGTTCCTTGGCCTGATCTGCCGATAACCCCGAAATTTTTTCGAGCTGCTGTTTCTGCTCCTCGATCAGCTCTTCATACTCAAGCTCCTTGCGCTCAATTTTTCCCTCTCTTTTCTTCAACGTCTTTTCTTTGCGATGAAGTTCACGGTCTTTGCGCTCATATTGCTCGATTTTGCGATCGAGATGCTCCTCTTTTTGCATCAGATGCGTGTCGCGCTTCTTAAGCTCTGAACGCGTCTCTTTAGTCTCGGCATCGAAATCGCTTTTCATTTTAAAGAGCCGGTCCTTAATCTCCAGGTCGGCTTCCTTTAGAAGCGTGTCGGCCTTACGCTTTGCATCATTTATAAGGAGCGATGCTTCTCCTTCAGCAGCTTTGATTTTTTGAGACGAAATTTGTCCCTTTATCCAAAAGGCAATCACAAATCCGATGCCAAAGCAAATTATAGAAATTACAATATTTAATGCACTCATATCCCACTCCCAACTGTCGAAATGGACTACATCCGTTCCGTAAACTTGATTGCTCTGTGTGCAGGCCCCTGTAGGCCAGGGACGAAGCGATTGGGTAAGGATTTTCGAAGCGGATAAAGATGGGCTGCGTCGGTAAACCCGCAGAAGGGGAATTCTACGAATATAATCGGGAATTTAAAAACAACGCACGCATCATTTAATCAAACCGGAATGCCAGCGGGAGATGCCAAATTAAAGGGGCTAATAATCCGAAAAAAGACCCCTACCAAAATGTCGTGTTGGCAGGTCTTTGAACCTTAGATTCAAAGTGGGCGCCTCTTAGCTTCTTCAGGCTTTTCTGGACGAGCAGAACATGCACACCGAAACCAGCGAAGGCCCCCAGAAGATAGCTGTTGGGTCAAAGAATGGCTCCCAATCACGGACACGGTAGGGGCAAAACCTTATCAGATTATTTGATAATTAACCGACCTGAATCCTGCCCTGAATCGCACCTGAGTACTTTCAGGGTCTAACGCGCTATCGGTCGTCGGAAAACGATGTCGGGCCCCTTGCTGAGGGGCAATTCATCATCAACTTGTAAAAACCTGTCTCATTTATAAAGTGTAATCATCCAGTTGACGGATCAATCTTTGCGAGCGTTCCGATAAATCTTGTGCAAATTTCGAATAACGGTTCTCCAGTTCCAGTTTTTGATAAGCGATATTCAGTGCAGCCAGCATCAGGGTGGTAAAGTCTGATGCCGCCGATGATTCACCGGTTTGCTGGCTTTTAATCCGTGATACTTCCTGTGTTAACAAATCAGCAACTTCTTTGGCCCTATTTACCTCAGATTCAGCCTTAAACGTGTGTTGCTGCCCAAAAAGCTCTATGGTTACAAGTTGTTCCAATGAATATTAATTCTGCCTTTCCAGTTTCCGTTTTCCGCTTTTTCAAATTTCTACCTGATAGTCATTTTTGCCTTGTCCATGGGCACTAGATTTCCATATTTTCTTCAATTTTGACCAACAGGCTATCAATCTTTGACCGGATCAAAGCCTTTTCCTGCGCATGGCTTTTTTCCGCCTCGATTTTACCTAAAAGCTCCTCCTCTAGGCTTTTAATTTTATTTTTAAGTTCTAAATTGGCAGCCTCGTGTCTTTTACAACTCTCTATCAACCGTGCAACTTTTTTCTCGATATCGTTGAACTGGTTAGAAATGATTGCATTATCCAAGGCTTAACCTCACGATTATTTTTTTTAATATAATCTGTAATGTTTAAAAAAGTCAAGTTATATTAATTGCGGGTTTTTCATGACCCGCTCGACTTTTTTGAGCTCTTCAATCGTATTGATACCGGTTACCTCAAGATGCCTGCCGCCTACGGTCACCCCGATATGCATATTTTCGTTATAAGCGATTTCCACAATATCGGTAAAATAAATCTCGCCCTGCGCATTGTCGGATTTAATTTGCGGCACCGCGCGCAATAAAAAATCCTTTTTAACGCAAAAAATACCGGTATTGATTAACCGGATACGTTTTTGCCGCGAGGTGGCATCGGATTCTTCAACAATACCCTGAACCCGTCTTTTTTCATCCAGCAGGATGCGGCCATAACCGGTAGGATCCTCCAGTTCAATTGCCAAAACGGAAATATCTCTTTTTTCATTCTCGTGGGATTTTACCAGCGCGTTTACGGTATCGGCTTTTATCAGCGGCACATCGCCGCACAAAACCACCACCTCCCGGCAGTGATGCGGGATGTGAGGCAGGGCGCATCGGACCGCATGTCCGGTACCCAGTTGCTCCTTTTGATAGGCGAAATTAAAGGTGCCCAGTTTTGACACCGTTCGTCGGACCTTATCGGCCTGATTGCCCACCACCAGCACGACATTATTGCCGGCAATTTTTCTGGCCGTTTCAGCGACGTAATTGATCATGGGTATGCCGCAAATCTCGTGCAACACCTTGGCTTTGTTTGATTTCATGCGGGTTCCCAGACCCGCCGCCAGTATGACAACCGCAATTCCCAGATTCATGACAGTCAGTTTAAACCCAATAGAAAAAAAGGGCAAACCCGATTCGCTGGTTTACCCTTTTTTAAAAATTTAAAACGCTCAAATTAAAAAGTTCTAACGTGATCCGACAAGGCGAATGCGAACCGTAGCCCGCTCCAATGAGCCCCTGGCTCTGGCAAAATCGATATCATCCCGGGAACGGTCTTCGGTCAGTCGCTTCTCAGCGCGTGCCTGGGCTTCTTTAGCCCGTTCGAGATCAATGTCCCTTCTTCTCTCAGCCGATTCGGCCAGTACTGTAACTTTATCCGGCAGCGCTTCGGCAAATCCACCGCTCACAAATACGTGACGCTCCGTCCCATTTGAATCGGTATAACGGATAATACCGGTTTTAAGGGTGGTTAGAAAAGGGGTATGGCCGCTAAGCACACCAAACTCTCCCAAAGACCCCGGTGAAGCCACAATTTGGGCCTCTTCGCTGACAACAACCTTCTCGGGAGTCACCACTTCAAGATGAATATTTTCAGCCATAATCGTTCCTTAAAATTGAGTTGTGGCAAAACTTTTATAACCACGAAAACACGAAATCTGGAAAGCACGAAATATTTTATATTAGTTTCTTTTCGTGTTTTCGTTCTTTCGTGCTTTCGTGGTAGAATTTTTTTTTAAGCCTTTCCCGTTCCAATCAGGTCTTTAGTCTATTCAGCTTCAGCCATTTCTTTGGCGGCTTCAATGACCTCCTCAATGCCGCCTCGCATATAAAAGGCCTGTTCGGGAAGGTCATCGTGCTTGCCTTCACAGATCTCTTTAAATGCCCTGACGGTATCTTCAATCTTTACGTAAACGCCCGGTTTATTCGTGAAAGCTTCAGCAACATGGAAGGGCTGGGACAGGAATCTTTGAATTTTCCGGGCCCGCGACACTGTGACTTTGTCTTCGTCGGATAACTCTTCCATTCCAAGAATGGCAATAATGTCCTGGAGTTCTTTATACTTTTGCAGAATCTGCTGCACCTCGCGCGCCACCCGATAATGTTCCTCGCCGATATATGCTGCGTCCAGAATCCGTGAGGTTGAATCCAGCGGATCCACGGCGGGGTAAATGCCCAACTCGACAATCTGGCGTGATAAAACAACCGTCCCGTCCAGATGCGCAAAAGTGGTTGCCGGGGCCGGGTCGGTTAAATCGTCTGCCGGCACATAGACACACTGTACGGCGGTAATGGAGCCCTTATCGGTCGAGGTGATGCGCTCCTGCAACTCACCCAGGTCAACAGCCAGCGTCGGCTGATATCCGACCGCAGAGGGCATTCGTCCCAGAAGGGCGGAAACCTCCGAACCTGCCTGTGTAAAACGGAAAATATTGTCAATAAAGATCAACACGTCCTGGCCTTCTTCATCCCTGAAATATTCAGCGGCCGTCAGTGCTGAAAGCGCAACACGCGCCCTGGCACCGGGTGGTTCCGTCAT
>JASFPY010000278.1:0-4444 GCA_050115755.1 Desulfobacteraceae bacterium
CTGGCCTTAAGCGATTACGGCTACATTATCGACAACGGGCGCATTTGCTACGAGGGGCCCGTTGACGAACTGATTGATAACAAGGAAGTCAGGCGTATCTGCGGCATCTAGGTTTTCATTTCAGAGTCGGCCATTTTCCGCAATCTCTGTGTCAGACTCAGATTTTAATCCTCGACATACTATGCGTATGCCTCCGGTTAAAATCTTCGTCTTCCTTGACCTTGCGAAAAATTGCTCGATTCTGAAATGAAAACTAAATAACATAATAAAAAACGAATGTGAAATAGCAGTGGAAGAGAAAAAAGTATTTCAGACCGATAAGGCAGCGGTGACGGGAGGGCCCTATTCCCAGGCCATTATCCACAACGGCCTTATTTATGTGGCCGGACAGGGTGCAGTCGATCCGCAGACCAATGAAATTAAGCTGGGTACAGTGGAAGAAGAAGCCGGGCTGGCGCTGGAAAACCTGCGCATCATTTTAGAAGAAGCCGGCGCTTCGCTGGACAATGTATTGACGGTTACCGTTTATCTTCTTGAAATAGAGGAGTACGCCCGCTTTAACGAAGTCTATAAAAAATATTTTAAAGAAAACCGCCCGGCCCGCACCTGTATTCAGGCGGGCAATCTCCCCTTCGGCACCAGGGTGGAGATTACAGCCACGGCATATGTCTAGCGCTCTTGTGGTTTAAGGCTTATGGGTTGCATGTTTCGGGTTGCGGGAGTCTGGTGGTTTGAGTGCTCGAGGACGAGTACGAGGACGACGACGCGGACCAGGATTTTACACTCCCTATCGTAATCGTCCGCCTACTCGTCCTCGTCCTCGGTTTTTCCCCAATTCGCCGCATTACACAAATGGCGGGCACCTGCATCGCTGCAGAAATCGGCGACCAGGAGGCAGCAGCCAGACATCTGACACCTGAAACCTACTTTAAAGCTGAAAGCAATTATTCCGGCGGCGGTACCTCTTCAGAACCGGAATCAGTCGGAAGTATTTCAGCGCTTTATTTCTCCGGTTTACGATCTGACCCGGAGACCGACACATCCGGCAAAAACTCCTTAAATGCCATTCCGTAAATATCCCATACGGTTACAAACAGAGCCGCGATAATCGGCCCGATAATTACACCGACCACCCCGAACATGAGAATCCCACCTAGGGTGCCGAAAAGAATCATCAATTCATGCATCTGGGTGTCTCTGCCCACCAGCACGGGACGCACCAGATTGTCGATGCTGCCCACCACCGCGGCACAAAAAACCCCCAGCCCAATGGCTTTGGCCAGATGTCCGGTGGCCGCCAGAAGAATCACCGCCGGCCCCCACACCAGAGCTGTACCGATGCCGGGGATAAAAGACAGCACTGCCATGATCGTTCCCCAGAACACCGCGCTGTGAATCCCCACCACGGCAAAGGCGGCTCCGGCCAATCCCCCCTGCAGAATACCGATCACTGCGGTTCCTTTAAGGGTGGCACGCGTTACCGATGCGAATTTATCGAGCATGCGACGCTCATCCTCATCTTGCAAGGGCAGGTAGTAGAGCATTTTTTCGATTAGTTTATGGCCGTCTATCAGAAAAAAGAACATGGTGTAGAGCATAATAAACAGCATAAACAAAAAATTCACCGTGCCGACAGTAACCGCTGAAAGTCGGTTGATCAGAAACCCGCTGATACCGCCGACCATTTCTCCGGCTTTTTTTAAAATTAGATTTCGGTAAGGTTCGACCTTATCAATAAATGGAATGGATTTTATCGCGTTGGAAATAGCGTCGGGTTCGGCGAGCTGGCGTTCTACCCAGGGTTTGACGGCTTCGCCCACCTTTATCGCCTGACCGGTGACGATCCCCAGCAGCCCGCCCAGCGGTAATATAACAACGAAGATAATTAGAATAAGGGTTGCAATGGAGGCCAGGCTGTGTCGGCCTTTGAACCAGCGGTCAAGGCGGCGATACAGCGGATAGGACAGGGCCGAAAAGATGCCGGCCAGAAAAATGGCCATTAAAAACTGGCGAATCATCGATAAAAAAAGCGCTGAAATAAAAAATACCAGCAGCAGCAATACCCACCTATTAATCGCTTCTTTGTTCATGGCATCTATCCTCGAAAATTAAATTCGTATGCTGATAAATCTCTATCACTATAAAAAACTTCCCTCAATAAATAAAGGCCCGGTTCGATTTGAACCGGGCCTGCTGTCTTTTAATCGAATTTTCAATATTCGGGGGCTATTACAAAAGTATAGACTTCCCGGGGGCCATGCGCGCCGTCAACCATGGTAGCCTCGATATCGGCGGTTTTACTGGGACCGGATATGAAGCTCATGCAATTGGTTATACCTTCTTTGCTCTTGAGCGGATCCCATTTTAACAGGGCGTAAAGTTCTTTTAAGTCGGCAACAATCTGGTCGAGCTCGATAACGGCTATATGGATCGAAGGCAAAAGCGAAACGGTCCGGGCCTGGCCCGGCCGTGCACGCATTACCAGGGTGGCGGTGTCTGCCATGCAAAAATCAGCCGACGTAACGCCAATATAGGAAGCGATCACACGCCGACGCAAGTTTAGTTCATCGGTCTTTTGCAAATCCGTAAAAACCACCGGCACCCCCTGTTCAGACAGGGCGGCGGGCAGATTCAGGCTTTCGATCAAGGGATGCTGCCAGGCCGCCACACTTTTTGGATCTCCCCATTCCGGATCTTTGTCCCGAACAAGTTCGGTGATCGCCGTGGCAACCGCGCCGATGCCCTTAGCGGGAATAACCTTTAAATTGATGGGTTCGGCAGCTTTGATGAGGGTTTCGAGCAGCTTTTTTCTTTCCTCAGCGGTACGGTTTTTGATGCGTTCCAGAATGAAGCGGGTTTCAGCAGGCATCTCGCGATTTAAAAAATCCGCCTTTTGCCGGGATTCAGCAAGCGGTTTTCCCAGAGCCCTTTTTACTCGGTTGATAAATTCTGCCTGGTTGGATTTGTTCATTTTTGAGATTGCTTCTATATGCCTTTTTTCCAGCGCCTTATGAAGGATTCCGCCGCCAGAGGTCTTATATCACGCGTTTTTGTCCAGCCATGCGACGGTGGCGGCAGCCGTCGAATCATGCCGTCTTTTTGCGTGAATAGCTTCTGGCCCGTTGCTGCAAGCTTAACGGCAAGATCATACCATTTTCGGTTGCGAATCATCCATGACCAGGCCTGGAATAGCATCTTCTCTTTGCGGTCCACCGGTGCCACCCCCCAGACCGTGTCGCCTTCGGCCAGTTTGGTGCGCAACGCCAGCAGCATCCGCGGAAGATTGATATTAACCGGGCATATATCCTGACAGGCGCCGCAGAGTGTTTCTCCCAGGCACAGATCCTTGGCTCGATTGATTCCTACCAACAGCGGCGTTACAACCGCGCCCACCGGCCCGGAATAGGCATATCCATAAGAATGCCCGCCGATCTTGGCGTAAACCGGACACACATTCAGACAGGCCGCACACCGGATGCAGCACAACATCTCGCGGAATTGTTCATCCGCCAGAATCCGGCTGCGCCCATTATCCAGAACCACCAGGTGAAATTCTTCAGGACCATCGGCCTGATTTGCCGATCGGGGTCCGCCGATATAACTGACATAGGTCGCCATATTCTGTGCGGCCGCCCCACGGCAAAGAAGCCTTAAAAGGATGTCGTGGTCTTCCAGCCGGGCAGCGACACGCTCCATTCCCATGATGGCAATATGGACCCGCGGCAGGGTCGTGGACATCCGGATATTGCCCTCGTTTGAAACGGTGGTAATATGACCGGTTTCAGCGCAGGCGATATTGCAGCCCGAAGTGCCCATATCGGCAGCCAAAAATTTTTCCCGCAGCGCCTTCCTGGCAATCCAGGTCAGTTGCGGCGGCTCCGTTTCATAAGGGATATGGAGTTTGTCGGCAAACAGGCTGCCGACATCATAGCGGGTTTTGTGAATGGCAGGCGCAATAATGTGAGAAGGGGTTTCACCGGCCAGCTGAATGATATATTCGCCCAGATCGGTTTCAAACACATCGATGCCGTTGTTAATGAGCGCATCGTTTAAGCCGATTTCCTCACTCACCATGGACTTGCCCTTGACCACCCGTTTGACCCTGTGCCGCTGTGCCACTTCCAGGCAGTAATTGATTGCCGCCTGACCGTCTTTGGCAAAAAACACCCGCCCACCGTTTTTGCGGATATTGGCAGCCAGTGTTTCCAGAACAACATCCAGATTTTCGATAGTTTGCATCCGGATGTCATGGGCCTTTAAGCGCAGGCCCGGTCCTTCAGGAAGCCGGCGATAGCTCTCGGCGGTTCCCCGGCCGAAACGATTCTGCAAATCAGCCAGCGCCTTTTGCAACACCTCATTTTTAATGGCCTTGCGGGCCTCAGCCACGTAATTTTCTGGGGATATATTTGCCATTTTACCTGATATAATTAAAAATAGATTCGAA
>JASFPY010000279.1:0-4439 GCA_050115755.1 Desulfobacteraceae bacterium
AAAACACATGAGGATGAACTTGATTTTGCCAGAAAATATGCGCAACAGTAGTGTTTGGTGTTTCGTGTTTGGTATGAACGATATGATTCTATCGTAAAATGTTAGAATACTAAACACTAAACACCCAATACAAAACACACTCGTAAAAGGGATGCTTTTCTGATCTTTTACGAAATTATCAAGGATGGAATACATGGGTCAAAAAAAGCGAATTTTAAGCGGAATGCGTCCCACAGGACCTTTACATTTGGGCAATTTACTCGGTGCTCTGGCAAACTGGGTAAAATTGCAGGATGAATACGAGTGCTTCTATTTTATCGCCGACTGGCATGCCTTAACCAGCGATTATGAAGATACGGCCCTAATTCAAGACTATACGAAAGAAATAATGATCGACTGGCTAAGCGCGGGTTTAACACCGGAAAAAAGTACCCTGTTTGTGCAGTCTCAAATCAAGGAGCATGCGGAGTTGTATCTTATTCTGGGGATGATCACACCGGTGCCCTGGCTGGAGCGCAATCCCACCTACAAAGAACAGATGGCCCAGATGAGCAACAAAGATCTATCCAATTTCGGCTTTCTGGGTTACCCTATACTGCAGGCTGCGGATATAATCATGTACAAGCCTTACGGCGTGCCGGTAGGTGTTGACCAGGCGCCCCATGTTGAAATCACCCGTGAAGTCGCCAGGCGTTTTAACTATTTCTATGGCAACGTTTTCCCGGAACCCAGAGTAATTTTAACTGAAACGCCCAAGATTCTGGGTATTGACCGACGCAAGATGAGTAAAAGCTATGATAATGCCATTTTCCTATCAGAGACGCCTGAACAGATCAGCGCAAAGGTTGCACAGATGATCACTGACCCCCAGCGCGCCCGGCGCAGTGATCCCGGGGATCCGGATGTCTGCAACGTCTTTACATTTCATAAAATGTATACTCCAGCCAATGAAGTCAAAGAAATCGATCACGATTGCCGCCGGGCAAAAATCGGCTGTGTGGAATGCAAAAAGAAGATGGCTCAAAATTTAATATCCGCCCTTGAACCGATACGGGAAAAACGCGCTTATTATGAAGCAAACCCTGAACAGGTTGAGGAAATCGTTGCTGACGGATGTGATAAAGCCAGAAAGAAAGCCCGGGCAACCATGGAATCCGTGCGGGCCGCCATCAAAATAAATTAGGACAGGGCTTTAGGCCCTCCAGCACATAGCTGATAGCTCATAGCAAAAGGAAAACTGCTATCAGCGCAACTATGTGCTATCAGCTGTGAGCGATGAGCTAAATTATGCAGGAAGAAATTTACAAAGTTAACCTGGAAAACATATTTGAAGGTCCGATGGATCTTCTCGTTCATTTGATTAAAAAAAATGAATTGGATATTTATGACATCCCTATCGCCCTGGTGACCGAGCAATACCTGCAATACCTTGAATGGATAAAAATCATGAATATCGACTATGCCGGTGATTTTATCGTTATGGCCTCCACCTTGGCCCAGATCAAATCACGCATGCTGCTGCCGGCATCCGCAGAGGAGGAAGACGAAGATGATCCGCGCTATGAAATCATCAAACCCCTTTTAGAATACCTTCAGATGAAGTCCGCCGCAGAACAGTTGTCGGAAAGAGATTTGCTGGGCGAAGAAACATTCCTCAGGGGCCATGATCGGCAGGAATTTTTGGAGATTCAGCAGGAGGAGTATATCCAGGTGGGCCTGTTTGAGCTCATCGATGCTTTTCAGAAAATTCTTGAAAAAATACCCGGCGATCAGCGGATGGAATTTACGGCCGATAAAATATCTGTTAAAGAGAGGATCACTCAGATTACCGACATACTCGAAGCCAGAGGATCGACAACCTTTATTGAATTATTTTCAGAAAACCCGGACAAAGGCGAGGTCATCGTTACCTTCCTGGCGATACTAGAAATGGTTAAACTGGCATTAATTCGGATTGTTCAACATACCCAAACCGGCGTTATGCGACTGTTTTACTTATAATGGATGATTTAAAAAATATTATTGAAAGCCTTTTATTTGCAGCCGATGAGCCTTTAACGATCGACCGCCTGAAAAAGATCCTAATCGACGCGGAGGCGCAAGCGATCCGTGAGGCGCTTGATGAACTGAGGGCAGATTATGAAGCGCGTCAGGGCGGTTTTTTTCTGAAAGAGGTCGCGGGCGGATACCAGATCCGCACCCGTCCCGATTATAAGGAATATATCCGGCGCCTGCTGCAGCCCAGGCCCCAGCGTCTCAGCAAGGCGGCTTTGGAGACACTGGCAATCATTGCCTACAAACAGCCGGCCATCCGCAGCGATGTTGAGCATATTCGCGGCGTTGATTGCGGCGGGGTACTGCGGGTGCTTTTGGAGCGTCAATTCATCCGGGTACTGGGCCGCAAGGATATCCCCGGGCGACCCTTGATCTATGCCACTACCAAACGCTTTTTGGAGGTTTTTGATCTCAAAAATCTTAAAGACCTGCCCACCCCGAAAGAGATAGAAGAATTCGGCAGTGCCCTGGCGGAGGAAATGGACACCGCCGATCGTGAAAAGCCGGCAGACGAGATCTCAAACGAAAATTCAGAAGAAACCGATCCTTCTTCTGTGCCGCTGGAAGTAGAAGCAGAAATTCCGGCTGAAAGCCAGCAAATAGCAGTCGAGCCGGATGAAGCCAAGCCGGATCAAGATGCGTAAAAACACTTGACTTATGGGATGAAAATCCCGTAATCAATTCATTATATCAAAAAATGGAAACGGGCGGTTAACTCAGTGGGAGAGTGCTACCTTCACACGGTAGAAGTCACTGGTTCAAATCCAGTACCGCCTACCAATAATATCAAGGGGTTATGGTTTTAGCCATATCCCCTTTTTTGTTATCTGCAACCATTTTTCAGCCTTGTAAAAAGTACCGATATTCAGGTACTATGCAAGTAATCCTCATTTGTTACAATAAACAAAAAAACTAAGGGAGGTTATATCAAATGGATAAAATCAACTTGGGATCAACTATACCCGCGTACCCTATGCCTGTTTCCCTCGTCGGAGCTTATGTGGACGGCAAACCAAATTTTATGGCTGTGGCATGGTTTACCATGGCCAGTTATAAACCAGCAAGGATTGCCATTACCCTCGGGAAAGGCCATCACACCAACCCCGGAATTAGAGCTAATAAAGCCTTCAGCCTTTGCCTGCCTTCGGAGGATATGGTGGAGATCACTGATTATTGCGGAATTGTATCGGGCAAAAAAACCGATAAATCGGAAATTTTTGATCTTTTTTATGGGGAACTGAAAACAGCCCCGCTGATTAAAGACTGTCCATTATGCATAGAATGTAAACTGGTGCAAATCGTTGAAAGTGGTTCAAATGAAATCTTCATTGGCGAAATCATGGGAACTTACACAGAAGAAAGATTTCTGACTGATGGCAAATTGGATTTTAGAAAAATGAAGCCCCTGATACTCTCACAGCCAGACACTTCTTATTGGCGCCTCGGGGAGCAGATGGCCAGGGCTTGGAATATTGGTAAAAAGTACAAAGCCAAACGCAAGTAGCGCCGTTGGCAAAAAGACTTATTTTCCCATTTCAAATGTTTTATAATTTATTATAAATTACATATCTATCTTATTTCATATGGAATTTCATAATTATAGGTGTTTGGCACAGGCATTGCATGGGTAGATATCACTTGTCTAAAAATATGCGCTGGAAGCTATGAGGTAGAAAATAATATGAGTATATCCTTCTACACAATTTGCCCGCATTGTCAGACTACATCCAGATATCGCATTAGACGTAAGTGGTGGATGCGGCTAGTGCCGAGTACAAGATATTATGAATGCGCGCTATGCTATTGCAAATATTTCGTACTCCCATCTCGATTACACCTAAACTAAGTCTATTGGAAGAAATATCAAATGACCTGTTAATGTGCGTCACATCCCAAAATCAAAGATTAGATTTCTCCAAAATCTATGTATATTTGAGCGACTGTAAGAAATTGTGATATCAGATTACAATATCTGGAGCTTTGCGACTTTTAACATAGTCTCACTATACATGCACTTACCGAAATTTTAAAAAATGAATTGACCATAACCCATTAACTTGGGTATAAATCCATATAAATAATTTTCTGATTTTCAATTCCACCTGGCCTGAATCGGTCGTCCATTAACAGAATCGAATCCGGTTCCCATCTGATTTTTGCGCTCCTCCGAACGTCCAAAGCCTTGAACATGTTTTGGGGCATGATAGAATATTACACTCAATATAAAGGGCTAGGGTCGCACCCGAAAAGCGCTTTTCCTGGATTGCCTGCTCCTATTCTGACGCGCCTTGATGGTAAGTGAATCAGCCAGGGATTAGACCATGAAACGGTTCATTTAGCAAACCTAATACTCTGGGAGGATACTATGCAATTATATTGGGTAC
>JASFPY010000280.1:0-4434 GCA_050115755.1 Desulfobacteraceae bacterium
AAGCCCCCCAGGCGGTCGTCAGCTTTAAAAAATAGGTTTCAGGTGTCAGTGCTCAAGTGTCAGGCAATTCGCTTATCGCTTGGAGGCTGGGAAGCCAGGACGCCTGAAGCGATGAAGCCGCTGAGCTTTCAAGCATCCGAGCTTTCCAGCCTTCCAGCTATTTTGCCGACACCTGACACCCGACACCTGACACCATGGTATTGCTTATTTTCCTTCCAGTATGGCTCTGAGGTTTTGTGAAAGATTTTGCAAATTAAACGGTTTCTGGATAAAACCGTCACAGCCACGGCTTAAAATTTCGGAGGCCTGGCCGTTGATGCTATATCCGCTTGACAACAAAACCTTCACGCGGGGTTTAATATCCTTGATCCGATCATAGGTCTCGCCACCACCCATCCGGGGCATAATCATATCCAGTACAATTACATCAATTTTTTCCTGGTGCCGCTGAAAAACGGTGATGGCTTCTATTCCGTCCCGTGCAGTAAAAACCTTGTAACCCAGCTTTTTCAGCATTCGAGTACCGACGTCTAAGATCATGTCCTCATCGTCCACCAGCAGGACAGTCTCCTGACCCTCCACAAACTGCTCGACGATTTTTTCTTTAATCGGCACCCCTTTATCCGAGGACGGCAGATAAATCTCAAACCGTGTCCCCTGACCTTTTTTGCTGAAAACGTTAATAAAGCCCCCGTGGTTTTTAACGATGCCGTAGACCGAAGCCAATCCAAGCCCCGTCCCCCTGCCCATCTCCTTGGTCGTAAAAAAAGGGTCGAAAATTCGTTGCTGAGTGTCTTCGTCCATTCCAATGCCGGTGTCCTCGATGGTCATTCGAATATATTTACCGGCTTTTACATAATAGGGACTGTACTGATTGTTATCAATGGTAACGTTTGCAGTGCGGGTTGTCAGGGTACCGCCATCGGGCATTGCCTGCAGGGCATTTAAATAAAGATTCATCAACACCTGTTCGATCTGGCCCCGATCAGCTTCAACCTTCCAAAGATCCGGCTTGAATTCATTTTTGAAGACAATTTCTTTATTGGTGCGGCTGAACATAAGATTCTGCTCTTCAAGCAGTTCGTTGAGATTGAGCAGGCTAATCTCATATTTGCCCCCCCGGGCAAACCCCAGCAGCTGTTTGGTCAGATCCACGCCATTTTGAATGTATTGCTCGATTTTTTTTAGATTTTTGACATACGGCGAACCTGCCTCGATATCGAGCAGCGACAGCGAAATGTTACCCTGAATGCCCATGAGAAGGTTGTTAAAATCATGGGCAATACCGCCGGCTAGAGTGCCGATGGCCTCCATTTTTTGGGCTTGGCGCAGCTGGCGTTCCAATCGGACTTCATGAGAAACATCACGCTGGACGCTGACATAATTGGTGATTTCCCCGGCCTTGTTTTTTATGGGAGAAACCGTCACTTCGGTTTCGTATAACGAATTGTCGCTGCGCTTATTGACCAGGCGTCCCTGCCAGATTTCCCCCCGCCGCAGGGTGTCGATAATGGAGCTGAAAAAAGTTTTTGATTGCTGCCCGCTATCCAGCAGCCCAATGTCGTTGCCGATGACTTCATCGCGCGCATACCCGGTTATCTTCTCAAATGCGGGATTGACATATTCGATTTTACCTGTCGGATCGGTAACGATTATGGACTCCGCCGTGTGTTCAACCGCGGTAACCAGTCGCGCCTGTTCCTCGATGATGCGTTTGAACCCGGAAACGTCAACTGCAAATACGGCCAACCCGCAATCTTCCGCAGCGGCGTTCAAAGGTGCCACCTTAAGCTGAATCGCCAGGGTCGAACCCGATTTTGTTCTGGCCGTTGTTTCGAAACTGGCAGACCTTTTTCCGTCAAGACACTGTTTGATAGATGTTTGCTGCTTTGCCGTCAGGTCAAACAGATTTTCAAGAGCGTTCCCTTTTATTTCAGATCGGTTAAAGCCGCTTAACCGCAACGCAGAGCGATTGGCATAAACAATCCGGCCGTTGCCGTCAGTGGCGATGGCGAAACCGTCAAAATGATCAAGCATGGAATCAATCAGGGCTATCTGATCGGCATGCAGGTAATGCAGTTGATGGGGGTTGGCTTTTTTTTGGGGGGTTAATTTGGCCATAGTTTCATCGGCTCCCTTTCTCCGCTCGGTTCGATTCGATCTCTGGTTCGGCTTCATCCGACTTTGGCAAACCATTAATCGGTGATGCCTTCATCCCCAAACCGACCGACGATGCGCGCAAGAACCATTAACGATCAAGCTATGGCGCGGGTATACACCCGTTAGAAGTGGTTTCAAAACCACGTCAAATTAAAATCCCCCCTGAGCTGGCCTATCGCTTTTATTTCATTATGGCAAAAATTTGCATATAAATCAATATATTTCATACTGTTAACCCGTCAATTTAATTCTTTCGAAAACGCCGTTTTCCAGTGGCTCTTCCCATTTTACATTTGCCAGATATTCATTGAACATCTGGCTGTGGACGCCGACGATTCTGCCGTCTTGATCGATCCTCATTTCAGGACTGCCCTCCGGCTGCGCAAATTTTATATTCAGACGGCAACCCAGCAGCAATTCGGCTGATTTCGGAGACGTATTCATGACAAACGATATTCCGCTGGCGGAAATATCGGAAAGATCCCCTTTAAAAACGTTCATTCCGGGTCTATCCTTAATTCTAATAAGGGCATTGCCCGATAGCGCATATCGCCGGTATTTCCGGCGCTCGAGTTCCTTTTTTTGCAGCAAATCGTTAATCGGTTCCCGCTGGGCACAATATTCCTGCAGTTTATTCGCCAGTTTAGGGGCCTCAGTCCGCCACTTTTGCAAAAAAATTTTTCCCAGATAATTCAATTTGACCGCTGAATGAGCCACAGTCGATGTGGTACAGGTTGAATTGGTAAAAAATGTGTCATCGCCGGCAATATCACCGGGACCAAGGGTTTTTAAAAAGATGCCGCGTTTACCTTTATGGTAAAACATCTTTATCTTGCCGGAATTTATAAAGTGCAAATTTGAATTCATCTCACCCTGGCGAAAAATAATCTGCCCGGCTTCATAGCTGGCTGATTTCGTTGCGTAGTAAAGGGCAACCGTTTCTTCTTTTGTCAATTTATCATAGAGATGCGACCAGGCCTGCCGATGGTCCGCATCAATTGCGGCGATCTTGGCGATCTCAATGATTTCAGCCGATTTCACAATTTCAGGTAACGCCATGGAATCCACTTCAAAAAGCTTTTCGCGCAATGCGTCTGCCTTTGCAAAATGACGCGCTCGGGCATTTTTGGCAATCAAGTCAAATAGCAATTTGACTGCCGTATCTTTTTTTTGCTCCTTTATATACTTCTCCAGTAACCTTTCCTGAGAAACGACATCTTCCATGGTGCGCTCCTCTCGCTATTTGATTAAAAGTGGTTTCAACATCCCAGATCAGGTTCAAGGGCAAGGCGTTCCGTGAATTGGAAACGGAGCGTACACGTGAGTACGTGAGTATTTCAATTCGCGGGACAACGCAGCCATTGGGCCTTAGAGGGGGTTTTGAAAACGCTTTTATTTGAGTTGCCCGAGTACGTCCTCAGCCGCCTGGATTGTCAGATCAATATGTTCGGTGCCGTGAGCAATTGAGACAAAGAGTGCTTCAAACTGAGACGGTGCAATATAGATTCCCTTTTGGCGCATTCCATTGTAAAATGCAGAGAATCTATCCAGGTCACAGGTTTTGGCATCATCAAAATTTCTTACCGCTTTCTCGTTGAAAAAGAAACCGAGCATGGAACCGACACGTTTGGCCTGCGCCGGTATGCCCGCCTTTTCAGCGGCCTGTTCCAGCCCCGCTAAAAGGCGGTCTGAATTTTTATCCAGGGCCTCATAAAAGCCTTTTTTTTGAAGTTGTTCAAGCGTTGCAATGCCGGCTGCCATGGCCACCGGATTGCCGGATAACGTTCCCGCCTGATAAACAGATCCCTGCGGAGCCACTTTGGACATCAGGTCGAGTTTGCCGCCATAGGCACCTACCGGCAGCCCACCGCCAATGATTTTACCAAAACAGGTCAGATCCGGATACACGTCGAACAGAGCCTGAGCGCCGCCGTAGGCCACCCGAAAACCGGTCATCACTTCATCAAAGATAAGGATGGAGCCAAATCGGTCGGCCAGCGCCCTGAGCGTCTCCAGAAAATCCTTTTGCGGGGGCACCAATCCCATATTGCCGGCTACCGGCTCAACGATAATACAGGCCACTGAATCTCCCTGTTTTTCCATAACTTTCTTAAGGCAATCCGGATCATTGAATGGCAGTGACAGGGTGTCCCGGGCAATTGAATCAGGTATTCCCGGACTGCCGGGAATCCCCAGCGTAGCCACGCCGGAGCCGGCCGCCACCAGCAAGGTATCCGCATGTCCATGATAACAGCCATCAAATTTTATAACGAC
>JASFPY010000281.1:0-4431 GCA_050115755.1 Desulfobacteraceae bacterium
GATATCATTCATTAAATATCAGATGAGAATGTTCCCTTTAGAGCCGCTCAATTAAGGAAACCGTTTTAGGCACTAAACCCGTTTTCAGCTCGCCGAGGAACATGAGATGCATTTTTCGCGGAATTGGCCCGGAATTTTCTCTATTTTCTTTACCCTCGCTATTGCGACTGCCTGCATCCCCAACAAGCAAATGACCGTGGGATCCGCGGCAACGCTTCTGGAAGAAGTCTCCAACTCTGCCAATAAGCAATCCGATCTAAGGGTTATCCGGGAAGGGATGCCCGCCTACCTTATGTTAATTGACGGCATGGTCGAAGCCGTGCCGGACAATGCGCGCCTGCTGATCACCGCCGCTCAGGCCTACGCCTCATTTGCCTCCGCATTTGTCGAAGATGCGGATACAGAATATGCGCGCACGCTCTATGAAAAAGCAAAAAAATATGCCCTGCAAGCGCTGGAACTGCGGGGGTTGAAAAATCCGGTTTTAAAACCCTTTGACGCCTTCGAAGAAGCATTAAACCGTCTGGGCAAGGACGATGTCCCCTATATGTTCTGGACGGCGACGTGCTGGGGAAGCTGGATAAGGCTGAATTTAGGCTCAATGGCTGCCGTCGCCGAACTTCCCCGCGTAGAGGCCTTAATGAAACGGGTGCTGGTGCTGGATGAACAATTCTATTTCGGCGGTCCCCATCTTTTTATGGGCATATGGTTTGCGTCCAGACCCAAAATGGCCGGGGGTGACTTAACGCGGGCCCGGCACCATTTTCAAAAAGCCCTGAAATTCAGCCAGGGCAAGTTTTTAATGACCCAAGTTTATTATGCCGACCACTACGCCCGAAAAACTTTTGACAAAGAGCTGTTTGTGTCTACCCTTAAAAACGTAGTGAATGCTAAAGCAGACCAAATACCGCAGCTAACATTGCTCAATACTGTGGCTCAGAAAAAAGCAAAAGAGCTGCTCGCAGAGGCGGATGATTATTTTTAGGAGACACCCGTATGATACGAATCAAAGTGCGAAAGATTGTCGGACTCAGTTTCATTATAGTGGCACTTCTGATGTCACCGGCCCATGGTACAGCCAAGACGCTCGTAATTAAGCTGGCCACACTGGCTCCGGAAGGAAGCTCGTGGATTAAGACCTTTCATGCCATCGATGCAGAGGTACGGGAAAAAACCGACAATCAAGTAAGTTTTAAATTTTATCCAGGCGGTATTTTAGGCGGCGATGAAAAAGATATGCTCAGAAAGATGCATATCGGACAGATTCAAAGCGCCGCTCTTAGTTCTGCGGGTTTATCCGCAATCTTCAGCGAGATGGATGTGTTTCAAATCCCCTTTCTTTTCCAATCTCATAAAGAAGTTGACTATGTTATAAAGGAAATGGATGCTTTTTTTCGGAAGGGATTTGAAAAAAACAATTACGTTCTTTTAGGCTGGTCTGAGGCCGGTTTTGTCCATCTGATGTCGACCAAACCGATCGCCACTCTGGATGACCTCAGAAAATCCAAAGTCTGGACCTGGGAGGATGCACCCATGACCAAGGTGATCTTTGACCAGGCCAATGTAACGGCCATTCCACTTTCGGTGCCGGATGTTTTGGTCGGATTGCAAACCGGTCTGGTGGATGTGGTCTACGCGTCGCCAAGCCTGGCCATTTCTCTGCAATGGTTTACCAAAACCAAATACATGACCGATGTCAACCTGATCTACCTCATTGGGGCCGTGGTCATGAATAAAAAAGTGTTTAACAAAATCTCCCCGGCCCACCAGAAAATTCTCATGGAAACCTGCCAGCGCCGGATGAATGAGTTAAAAACAACCATCCGCAAAGAAAATCAGGAGGCGATTGAGGTGATGATCAAACACGGCGTAAAAACCATCACCCCGACAGCGGAACAAGTCGCCGAGTTTAAGAAAGTATCCGCCAAAGCCATGGAACGGATAGAGGGAAAGAGTTTTTCCAAAAAGGTCAAGGATGAGGTCATCAGCAAAATAGAAACTTACAGAAAGAACAACCCACAATGAACCGATGGCAAAGATGGGACGAGACTTTCGGCCGGGCAGAAAAATTCCTGGTAGCTGCCATGCTGAGCATAATGATCCTGATGGCTTTTTTGCAGATTATACTGCGAAATGTTTTCAGTACCGGGATCTCCTGGGGGGATCAGCTGGTTCGCTATCTGGTCCTATGGGTGGGGTTTATCGGAGCCGGCCTGGCGACCAGAGAAGGAAAACACATCACCATCGAGGTGTTTTCAAGATGGTTTTCCGGCAACGCCCAGCGGTATCTCCAGGCGCTTAGCTGTCTGGTATCGGCCTTGATCTGCGGCCTGCTGACCTTTGCCGGCTGGACCTTTGTTCAAAACGAGGCCCAGATGGGCAGCACCACGTTTCTGCAAATTCCGGTCTGGATTCCCCAGGTCATTATTCCCATCACCTTTGCGCTAATGGCCCTGCGTTTTGGATTCCGCGCTTGCGCAACGTTTGTGATGAGTTTTAATCCCGACCATTCTAGCCAAAACGGAAGCCGTTCATGATTCTTTTGGCCGTCCTTGTATCCGTTCTTTTTATGCTTATCGGTGTGCCCGTTTTTATCGTCATCTGCGGGCTGGCGTTATATCTCTTTTTTTCCAGCGGAATCGATCTGTCGGCCATCATCATCGAAATGCATCGCATGGCCACCACACCGGTACTGGTGGCCATTCCACTGTTTACCTTTGCGGGCTATCTGCTTTCAGAAAGCGGTGCCCCCAAACGACTGATCCGGCTTTCAAACGCCGTCCTGGGCCGGCTGCCGGGAGGGCTTGCGGCCATCGCCCTGATTTCCTGTGCGATTTTTACCGCCCTGACCGGAGCCACCGGTCTGACCATCATTGCCCTGGGTGGGATCCTGCTGCCGGCAATGACCCGGGGGAAATATCCGGAAGTCTTCTCACTGGGCCTGTTAACCACCTCGGGAACCCTGGGATTGCTTTTCCCCCCCAGCCTGCCCCTGATCATCTATGCCATCGTCGCCAAGGTCAGAATCGATCATCTTTTTATTGCCGGCATTATACCCGGAATTTTGCTGGTGGTGCTCCTGTCGGTTTTCAGCATCAGTCAAGCAGTGCAAAAAGATATACCCAAAACCCCCTTTAAAATATCTGAGGCCTGGGGTGCCATTAAAGCAGCTGGGTGGGAGCTGCCACTGCCACTTGTGGTTCTGGGTGGGATTTACAGCGGAATGTTCGCCGTCAGCGAGGCCGCAGCGATTACGGCCGTCTATGTGCTCATTGTGGAAGTAATTATTTACCGGGATATTGGCTGGAAAGACCTGCCGGAAATTATGAAAAAAAGCATGATCCTGGTCGGTGCGGTCTTGATTATTCTGGGTGCTGCCATGGGATTGACCAACTATCTGATCGATGCCCAAATTCCAATGCAGATGCTGGAATTTTTCAAGCTCCATATCGAAAGCAAGATACTGTTTTTAATCGTATTAAATCTATTTCTTTTGGCGGTCGGTTGCACCATGGGAATTTTCTCGGCTCTGGTGGTGGTCGTGCCGCTGCTTTCACCGATTGCCCAGGCTTATGGAATCGACCCCATTCACCTGGGAATCATTTTTTTAGCCAATCTGGAAATCGGCGCCTCAATCCCTCCACTGGGTATCAACCTGTTTATCGCCAGCATCCGCTTCGAAAGACCGGTTTTAAGGCTTTATGTGGCATCCCTGCCCTTTATCGCCATCTTGCTGTTCGGCTTAGCCCTGATCACCTATATCCCCTGGATGAGCCTTGTGCTGCTCAAATAGCTTGGCAGTAGCTTCAAAACCCCATTTAGCGATTAAACAAAATCATACCGGTGAAAATCAAAAGCATGCCGATTATATGAAAGGCCTTTAGAGATTCGCCGAGCCAAATAATGGCCATTAGGGAAGCGAATACCGGAATTAGAGTTATAAACAATCCGGCGCGGTTGGCCCCGATCAACTCAACACCGCGATTCCAGCAAAAAAAAGCAACGATTGACGGAAACACTGCCAGATATGAAATACTGAAAGCAGTCCCCGCGCTCAGCCTAAATGCCCCATGGCAGCTCAGCTCCCAGACATAAAACGGCAGCAAGCCCATTGCACCCATTGCAAAGGTATAAACAAGAAAACTCAGCGGATGCATCGGTGGTCTGCGGCGCAAAAAAACCGAATAAAGCGCATACAGCAAAATGGCAACCAGCATCAATAGATCGCCCTGGACAAAAGATAATTCAAAAAAGGTTGAAAATCTGCCGCGTAATACGACCAGGCAGGCACCCAGCAGGCATAAGCCGATGCCCGTAGTCTGCAGCCGGGTGACCTTCTCTTTAAACACGATCCATGTGATCACTATAATAGCAGCTGGCATCGTTGTTTGGATCAGCGCTGCGTTGATGGCGGTGGTTGTATGAACAGCG
>JASFPY010000282.1:0-4415 GCA_050115755.1 Desulfobacteraceae bacterium
GCGTCGAATTTACAGGATTCAACCATTGGAGTGGTATCATTTCCGTTTGAAAGGAGATTATCCGGATGGCAAAAAGCAAGGGCCATTTAGAAGTGAAACGCTTTGTATCGGATCAGGGAAAAAACCAGTATCTGTTGATCAGCGGCAATGAAGCTGCCGTCATTGATGTATCCGATGCGGTCGACGACGTCGCCGGGCTGCTCGATGAAATGGGCCTGACCCTGAAATACGTGCTGGTCTCCCATGCCCATCAATCCCATGTAGCAGCGCTGCCCTTGCTGAAAGAAAGATTCGGCGCAACTTTCTGCCTGCATGAATACGAATACCAGCATCTCAAAGAAACGGATGTCGCCACGGAGCCGGATCAGGTTCTTAAAGATAAAGACGTCCTGCAGCTGGGAGATACTGAAATTAAAATTCTGCTCACAGCAGGACACACAAAAGGCTCTGTCTGTTTCTGGGTTGAGGCGGCCAAGGCTCTTTTCAGCGGCAGTACGCTCTTAAAAAAAGACTACGGCCGGATTTGGGGGCCCGACAGCATGTCCTTGATGCTTTTCAGTTTGAAGCGCCTCGGCTCCATAATTCCAGCAGAAACCACGATATATACCGGCAGCGGCGAACTGACTAAAATGGGAAATGAAGGCTGGATTCAATGCCTGCGCAGTGCATAGCCGCTCGATGCGTTGGTGCGTTCGCCGGCTGAGACGGCCCGGGCATAACTGCAGGTTAACTGACTGCAATCGTTAACGCTTTATATTATTGGACGACATTAATGGAATTGGACAAGCGGGCAAAGGGACGCCGGGTGCTAATTGCCAGCTGTGCAGCAATATTCTGGCCCGGCGGCTTTATATTCAGTTTACCCGGGCTTTTGGGCCCGCATTGGCAGCAGACGTTTCTGGTTGGCAGTGGTGCTGTCGGCCAAACGCTATTTTTTGTGCTCGCCTCCGTCGGTCTGTTTATGTTTTTTGCCGGCCGCTGGCAGGAAAAAATCGGGCCCGCATGGCTGATGGCCATCGGTGCAATTCTGTGCGGCGGCAGCACCCTGTTTCTTCGCTATGCTTCCAGCATCAACCATGTCTATGTGTGGTCATTTCTCGTGGGCACATCTTCCGCATTTATCTACATCCCTGCACTCACAGCGGCCCAGCAGTGGTATCCTCATAAAAGGGGATTGGCCTCGGGACTGGTGAATTTTGTCTTTGCGTTTTCTGCGGCGCTTATTTCTCCTGTCTTCGTCCAGCTGCTAAATTACCTCACGCATAATGAAGTTGTTTTCGTATTGGGCCTGGCTGCGCTGGTTTGCGGCCTGGCCGCTGTACCGTTTATCCGGTTTCCGGATGCACATGCATCTTCCACGTCGCAGACGCCGCCAACGACCGTATCGACTGACCGCGGTTTGACCGTGCCCCAGACTCTACGAACCCCGGCTTTCTGGTTTTTATGGATAACCTGGTCCCTTGCTGGAGCTGCCGGAATCGCCATGATCCCGCTATCGACGTCATTCGGACTTGCCAGAGAATTGGGGTTAAATCAGGCGGTGCTGATTCTGACGACCTTTAATCTCGCTAATGGGTTGAGCCGACCGTTAAGCGGTTACCTGTCTGATATCATCGGTCGCAATGTAACGATGAGTCTGGCCTTTCTGGCGGGTGGATGCGCCTATTTTTTAATGTCCCTTTTAAATGGACTTGCCGGGTGGTGTATCCTGGCAGCTTTTGTCGGGTATGCCTTTGGCACGTTGTTTGCCGTATCAGCGCCATTGGCCAGTGATTGCTTCGGGTTGGCTCATTTTGGAGCGATCCTGGGGCTGGTATTTACCGGCTATGGTTTTGTTGCCGGACCTTTAGGGCCTTGGCTCAGCGGGCTGGTGCTGGATGCAACCGGCGGTAACTTTGGTATCGTCTTTGGCTATCTGGGATCTTTTTACATCATCTCTGGGATTGTCATATGGTTTACGCGACCTCCCGGGAAAATTGTTCAGCCAACAGGCGGCAAACAGGAGTGAAACCTGAAAATTTAACGATTAGGGTCCTTGAACGCGCGAAATGATATTCCAGGCGTCCTCGGCGGTTTCAACAAATTGAAAAAGATCCAGATCTGAGGCTGAAATCGTTCCCTCCGCTACCAGGGCATTAAAGTTAATCACCCGCTCCCAGAAATCCTTGCCAAACAGCAAAATCGGTATCGCATCGACTTTTTGGGTCTGAACCAGAGTGAGCGTCTCAAAAAGCTCATCCAGGGTACCGTATCCCCCTGGAAATGCCACCAGCGCTTTGGCACGCATCAGCAGATGCATTTTACGTACCGCAAAATAATGAAATTGAAAGGTCAACTCCGGGGTAATATACGGATTGGGGGCCTGCTCAAAAGGCAATACAATGTTCATGCCGATGCTCGGGACTCCGGCTTCATGGGCGCCCCGGTTGGCAGCTTCCATAATACCGGGCCCCCCGCCGGTAATCACGACCATCTTATCTTTGCCGGTGTTGCTGGAAATGAGGCCGCCGAGTTTGCGGGCTTCTTCATAATATTTGCTGTTGGCCAGGGCCCGCCGAGCAATATTGACTTTTTGTTTAAGGGCATCGTCGGTTTTGTTTTTGCGATATTCGGCTTCAGCGGAAACCAGCAAGGCTTCAGCTGTTTGCGGCTCCGGAATTCGCGCGCCTCCAAATATAACCACAGTCGATTCAATATGGTTTTCCTGCAAAATCAGTTCGGCTTTCAGCAACTCGAGCTGCAATCTTACCGGCCGCAACTCGTCCCGCAAAATAAATTCTTGATCCTGATATGCCAGCCGGTAAGAGGGCGAGCGGGTGTGGGGAGTATCAACATGCAGACGTGCAAATTCGGCATCATCGAAGGCTGAAGCGAAAATCTTTTTTTTAAATTTCTTGGAAGACATGGATTATGCTCCTTATCGTCGGTTTGTCTATCGGGTTGCAAAACGTGCACAGGGCAGGGATTAACACAGAAAAATGCCGCATTACCTATTAAATTTATCAGGGGCTGCAGTATCTGGCAAGCTTTTTACCTATTCAGGAATTGAGCAAGCTGGTTGAACTTGATGACGCATAGGGAAAGATAATATCTGATTTGGATTTACCTGCTGGGCCGCTAAGCCAGTTGTGTCCGTGCAAAAAGGGAAAATGTCTAATCTTATTTTTTTAACGAGACAACACACAAACAGGGCAACGGGCTCAACTTAAAACATCTTTTTTAGCCGATAGTATCCAGCAGAGAACCCAGGATTTCATCCTGGGTTTCAAGGGTTTTCAGGTTTGCCTGGTAGGCCCGTTTGGTGACCATAAGATTCGGAATCTCCTCCGCCAGATCCACATTGGAAGTCTCCTTTTCAACCTTCTTACCATTTTCGGTCATGTCATATCGAAAACCCGGGCTATCATCCCTTTTAATTTCAACCCGAACCGCCCTATTCCGGTCTGCCTGAAGGGTTGCCCGGTTTTTTTTGAAGTCATCCGTGTTGACATTGGCAATGTTGTCGGCGGTAACCCCCAGCTTCGTGACAAAAGCCTTTAGAGCAGATACCGTGCTGTTTAATGCTGAAAGCATTTTACCCCCCGTAACTGTTTTATGCAGCGCTATTTTTCAAAAAAAAACTTCCCAAAATGCCGTTATTCTAACCGGAACATACTCCATCATGTATAGTTGTGAGAGCCCGAATAAGAAGATGCACGTGCATCTGAGAAGTTTTATGTTTAATTTGTTTTACAGGTCATGACTACAATATCTGTGCCAAAACCCCGTTATTTAAAAATTAATAATTAAATTAATTGGTTATAAACTTTATAACGACATAAAAACATGACAAAATGACAAATTGCGTCATTTTTTTTGCCCTAAAATGTCAATTTAGCGCTTGGAGCCGGTTTGAATTTCAGCCGGGAAGGTGGTAAGAAACCTGAACCCAGGTCCATGGAGATGGCAAAAAATGAGATTTCAATTTTCCACAGCAAACCAAATCGTTTTTGGCCCCGGCACCGTCAATCATGTTGCTCCGCTGGCAGCTGAGAAGGGAAGCCGTCCCCTGGTTTTGACCGGGCGCAGCCCGGAACGGGCATCCGCCTTGATGAATGCCCTGATATCGGAAGGTTTGGAAATAACCCGGTACCCGGTAGCCGGTGAGCCCACCGTCGATACGGCCCTTGCTGCGGTAAGCAGCGCCCGCCGCGCTGAATGTGATCTGGTTATCGGTATCGGCGGGGGTAGTGTCATTGACACGGGAAAAGTGGTTGCGGCGTTAATCACCAACAGCGGCAGACTGGCGGATTACCTGGAAGTCATCGGCAGGGCCCGTCCGCTGGTACATCCGTCTGCCCCGTACATCGCCATACCGACCACCGCCGGAACCGGATCAGAAGTGACCCGTAATGCCGTTCTGGGTTCACCGCAGC
>JASFPY010000283.1:0-4412 GCA_050115755.1 Desulfobacteraceae bacterium
GGAATCATTGCGGTCAGCATTCCGCTCATCCGCAGCGCCATACACCGGGGCATTTTGAAACTTCCGGCTCTGGCCTTCTCTGCGACTGAAGCGACGAAAACAAAAATCAGAGACAGAGTATGCGCGCCCTTAATTCGATTTGTTGACAACATTGCCCTGGGGTTTAATTTAATAAAGTACCCCAAAAAAATAATCCTGTGTGCGATCTACTCGCTTATGGTGTGGATCATCGCGGCCTTTTCCTATTATGTCTTCAGTCTGGGCAGCCCGGGAGTTCAATTGTCCTTTACTGAAATGTTTGCCGTCATGGTAATCATTTGCTTGTTTATTGCCCTGCCCTCGGTTCCCGGCTTCTGGGGGGTATGGGAGGCCGGCGGTGTTTTTGCCATGTCCATATTCGGGGTCCCGGCGAATGCAGCCGCCGGTTTTACGCTGGCCAATCATGGGGTTCAAGTAATTCCGGTGATTATGGTGGGCTTTGTTTCCGCCATCATTACCAGTGTGAACATCTGGCAGGTCTCCTATCAGAAAAAAACCACCGAACCGCAAACAGGTTGAACCGAGGCCGACCTTTATGCGATAATGGTTTAATTATGACAATACTTAAAATTCTTACATATCCGGATCAAACACTCCGCCAGCCGACCGACGAGCTGGAGAATATCGACGGGGACGTACAGCAAATGATCGATCAAATGTCATCCACCATGTATGCTGCACCCGGCGTCGGCCTGGCGGCAATACAGGTGGGATGGGATAAGAGCGTGCTTATCTATGATATATCCGCCTCGGACCAGGACCCGTCACTGCAAGTCCTCATCAATCCACGCATTGTCGATCAGGAAGGCGAAATCCTTTCCGAAAATGAAGGCTGTTTGAGCGTTCCTGAATTCAGAGCCGATGTGAAGCGCTATGCTTCGATTCTGGTGGAAGGAATCGACCGCGACGGCCGACCGGTACAACTGGAAGCCGACGGCATGCTTGCAATTGTTCTGCAACATGAAATTGATCATTTAAAGGGTAAATTATTTATTGATCATGTCAGCGCTCTGAAACGGCAGCTGTATGCGCGCCGCATGAAAAAGAAATTGCGCTCAAAGTGAATTCTCCGTTTACGATTATTTTTATGGGCACACCCGATTTCGCGGCACCGGCGCTGCAGGCGCTGATCCGAAATGGTTATGATGTTCCACTGGTCGTCACCCAGCCCGACCGACCCAAAGGCCGTGGCCGCAAAACGCTCGCACCGCCACTTAAAACAAAGGCATTGGAACTGGGTCTGGAATTGCTGCAGCCGTCTACGCTCAGCGATGAAAAATTTCGGGATCGGATCAGAAAGCTGCAGCCTGATTTTATAGTCGTCGTTGCCTTCGGTCACATCATTTCAGAAAATATCCTTCAGCTTCCCAGGCTGGGAACCATCAACATCCACGCCTCCTTGCTTCCGAAATACCGCGGCCCGGCACCGATCCAATGGGCGATCATTAATGGAGAGTCGGAAACCGGCATCACCACCATGTTGATGGACAAAGGAATTGACACCGGCGACATCCTGCTCAGTCAAAAAGAACCGATCTTTGCTGAAGATACGGCTGCCACCCTGCATGACCGCCTGTCAGTAAGCGGCGCAGATCTTCTTATAAAAACCCTGCAGGCATATGCATCTGAAAACATAAAACCGATCCCACAGGATCACCATAATGCCACCTATGCCCCGCTGTTAAAAAAACAGGATGGTCATATTCACTGGCAAAAATCCGCTGACGAACTGGATGCCTTTATTCGCGGCATGACACCCTGGCCGGGAGCCTTTACGTTTCACCACAAAAACCGCCTGAAAATATTAAAAGCCGCGCCAATTTCGGAAAATATTAAGAAACCCCCGGGAACCATTGTTAAAACCTTTCCCGATGAACTGTGGGTAGCCACAGCGAAGTGGGCTTTATCGATAATAGAGATTCAAGGCCCTTCGGGAAAACGGCTTCCCATTGCAGACTTTTTGCGGGGGTATCAGCTACCCGTCGGAACGCTTTTAGAATAGATGGTCGATGCACGCAACACAGTCCTGCAGGTGCTCAATACGCTGGATCGGGGACATCAGACCCTCGATGGTATCCTGGATGCAATCACTGCCAATACCATCCATCTGTCAAGACGTGATCGATCCCTTTTTAACGCTTTAATATTCGGTGTCCTGCGATGGCGCGGCCGACTGGATTATATCATTTCCCATTTTTCAAACACGCCGCTAAAAAAGATCGAACCCGGCGTTTTAAACATCCTGCGCCTGGGCCTGTTTCAAATCATCTATATGGATCGCATACCGGATTCTGCGGCGGTCAATACAGCGGTTGAACTCACCCGAAAGATCGGTGCTTTGCGCGCAGCCGGCTTTGTCAATGCGCTGCTGCGCAATGCCGCCGCAAACTATAGCGCCGTTGCCTTTCCGACATTGAAAAGAGATCCGGTGGCTTTTTTTGCGACTGCACATTCATTGCCCGCCTGGCTTGCCCGACGCTGGAATCACCGTTATAACCCAGAAACGCTAACAGCGCTGTGCAACACGATTAACGCCATCCCGCCGATTACCATCAGGACCAACACCCTTAAGGCCACGCGCCAGCAGCTGATGCTGTCCCTTGAAGGCGGTGTTGAACACATCTCACCAGCACCCCATGCCCCCGACGGCATCATAATGAAGAAACTGAAACGCCCAATACCTGAACTGCCCGCATTTAAAAACGGCTGGTTTCAGGTTCAGGACGAGGCGGCCCAGCTCGTATCCCTGCTGCTGGACCCTCAGCCTGGAGAATCGGTGCTGGATGCTTGCGCCGGACTGGGCGGAAAAACCGCTCATCTGGCCCAATTGATGAAAAATAATGGCAATATTGCCGCCATGGACAAAGATGAGAAGAAACTTCAACAACTTGGTCATGAAATGCAGCGGCTGGGCATATCGATTGTGCGCCCAACCTGTCATGATCTGAATTTAACTCCGGGCACAAAACTCCGAGGCGAGTTTGACCGCATTCTGCTCGATGCGCCCTGTTCCGGCCTGGGTGTAGTGCGGCGCAATCCGGACATCAAATGGAAATCAGACGAAGCGGATCTCAAGCGTCATGCCCGCGTCCAGAAACGATTTCTCGAAAATCTCGTGCAGATGATTAAACCTTACGGAATTCTGGTTTACGCGGTCTGCAGTGTCGAACCTGAAGAAAATGAAGCGGTTGTTGACACATTTTTGAAAAAACACCCGGAATTTGTTATAGATAAGAGTCCGGGAAAGCTACCCATAACCTTACATTCACGGGTTGAGCCCGCAGCCGGGTTTAAAACCCTTCCCCTTTTCAACCATATGGATGGCTTTTACTTCGTGCGTTTGAAAAGAATAAAGTGATTGCAAAAATTGCCAAAATAACCGCGGTGGCGGTCGCATTTGCAGTGGTGGCCGGAATCAGTGCCTATCTCTCCCTTACGCTGATCATCAAAAGCGAAGATACGGTTATTGTTCCGAATCTTGAGGGTAAAGATGTCGTATATGCCCTTGAATTGCTAACCGAGCTGGAGCTCAACACCAAGGTAAAGGGATCAGAGTACACAACCGATATCCCTAAAAATCATGTGGTCTTTCAGGAACCGCAACCGGGCGCGGAAATCAAAAAAGGCCGGGATGTCAAAATTATCATATCCAAGGGTCCCAAAACCGTATCCATGCCAAATTTAATTAGCCTTTCGATACAGCAGGCCAATATCATTCTGGAAGAAAACGATATGTGCCGGGGAGAGATGTCGCGCACTTACAATGCGGACACAGAAAAGGATAGCATCATTGCACATGTGCCTGCCGCGGGTGCCGTTATCGCCAGGGGCACATGTATTGATCTTCTGGTGAGCAAGGGTGCACGGCCCGTGGCATTTAAAATGCCGGAACTTGCCGGGTTAACACTCGAGGATGCATTGCAATCAATTGAAAAGATTAATCTAACCATGGGCAAACTCACATCAGCCTATCAGAAAGGCAAGCCCCGTAATATTATCGTGGAACAAGAGCCTGTTTCCGGCCAGCGGGTTATCATCGGCAGCCCGGTGAGCCTGCTGATAAATCGCGAACCGCGCAGAGAAAGATCGGGGCAACTTTACGGGCAGACAGCCGGCAGCCTTTTCAGTTATCGCCTGGATAACGGATTTTTAAATCGGCACATCCGCATCAGTCTCAATAGCGCCGGTTTTACAAATGATCTTTTTGATGATTTTGTTAAAGCCGGGGAAGAGATCTGGATTCTAATACCCCGGGATCAGGAGGCCACTTTATTTTTATATGAGAATGATCGGCTGGTTAAAACGCAGACCTATGATGCATATTAGCTCGTAGCTCACAGCTCATCGGCTGGCAGGCTGGAAAGCTTGGAGGC
>JASFPY010000284.1:0-4405 GCA_050115755.1 Desulfobacteraceae bacterium
TAGCGGTTGTCGCAGGGGAAGCCGATCCCAATGTCTGCATTATCGGCGGTGCAGAATCGGCTGCCAAGGCGGCCGAAGTCATGGGCGTCGAGGTGGGTCTGGCCGAGCCTCCTAAATCATTTAACACCTGTAACGGCGGCCATCGAGCTGACGATAAATTCGTTTACCTGGGCGTCAACACCTGCAGAGCACAGGCAGCCCTGTTAGGGGGCCAACGGGTTTGCGCCGTCGGATGCATCGGGTTGGGCGACTGTGTCGATGCCTGCCAGTTCGATGCAATCAAAATGGGACCCGAAGGGTATCCGGTGGTGGATGCAGAAAAATGTGTCGGCTGCGGGGCCTGTGAAAAGGTTTGCCCCAAGTATGTCATGAAGGTCAAAACCATGTCCGAGCGTCTGATGCATTTTAATTGTATTGATGATCGCCTGGCGCCCTGCCGTCAGACCTGCCCGGCTGAAATTGACATCCCCCAGTATATCGCTCAGATCCGCGAGGGCGATTACGAGGGCGCAGTCAACACCATCCGGGAGCGCAATCCATTCCTGCTGGCCTGCGGACGGGTATGCCCGCACCCCTGTGAGAACAACTGCCGCCGCGGCATCGAAGATGAGCCGGTGTCCATCAATCAATTGAAACGCTTTGTTGCCGATTTTGAGATGAATTCCAAAGAACGCCTGCCGATAGCGACAGCACCGGAAACGCGGAAACGCGTTGCGGTTATCGGCGGCGGGCCGGCCGGATTGACCTGTGCCTATTTTTTACGGCGACTCGGCCATCAGGTCAATATTTTTGAGGCCATGCCGAAATTGGGAGGCATGTTGCGCTATGGTATCCCCGAATACCGCCTTCCCAAAGAGGTGCTGGATTGGGAAATCCAGAGCATTCTGGATCTGGGCGTCGATTATCACACCAACGTCAAATTCGGCTATGATTTTGACTTGAGCTCACTGGTCGCATCCGGATTCGACGCCATTTTCATGGGCATCGGGGCGTGGAAAGATGCCAGTCTGCGGGTAGAAGGCGAAGACCTTAAAGGCTGTTATACCGGAATTGATTTTCTGTCCCGTCTGGCCGAAGGAGAGACCTTTCCGCTTGGCCGCACCGCGGCAGTTATCGGTGGCGGCAACACCGCCATAGACTGTACGCGCAATCTCATTCGCCTGGGGGTTGAGAAGGTGTATATTGTTTACCGCCGCACGCGCGGGGAAATGCCCGCCAATGAAGTTGAAATCGAGGCGGCGGAAGACGAAGGTGTTGAATTTTTATTTCTGGCCGCCCCTGTCAGGGTTAAAAGCGATGATGACGGCAATGTCACCCATCTGGAATATTTAAAAATGGAGCTGGGAGAACCTGACGCCAGCGGGCGGCGGCGGCCGGTTCCCATCGAAGGTTCAGAAGCGCTGCTTGAAACCGAAATGGTTATTACCGCCATCGGACAATCCCCGGATGTTTCCTTTACAGAGCGTTCTAAAGAACGTCTGGCGGAGCTAAATACCACGCGGTGGAACACCATCGATGTAGACCCTGCAACACTGCAGTCCAACATTCCTTACCTGTTTGCAGCCGGCGACGCAGCAACCGGGCCTTCTCTGGTGGTGGAAGCCATTGGCGGTGGACGACGGGCAGCCCGCTCGATTCACCAGTATATCATGGGGCAAGAGGTGAAAGCCGAACCAAAAGAATTGGGCAAAGATTTGATCGCTGAATCGATATTTGATCAGGTGAGCGGAATTGTCAAAAATGCCAGAGCGCCGATGCCGGAGTTGCCGGTTGAAGAACGGATATGTTCATTTGCTGAGGTGGATCAGGTGCTAACAGAGGATTCCGCCAGGAACGAAAGCAAACGCTGCCTTTCCTGCTGCCTGACGTGTTATAACCCGGACACGGCCACGCGCACTGCGGCAGACGGTAAAGATGCGGACAAGGGTAGCGAAGCAGCTTAAACAGGTTTCGGGTGTCAGGTGTCAGGTGTCGGGATTGTCATGGCTGACACCTGAACACTGACACCTGACACCTAAGAAATGAGCACGGCCTTAACACAAACATACTGGAGCCAAGTAGCAGATATTTATAACATAGCGCAATAGACGAGGAGGACCTCATGGGCGGTCTGGAGTTTTTAAAGAAGGTCGATATCTTCAAGGGGTTCAATAAGGACCAATTGAGTGCGGTCAACAAGGGAAGTCAGGAAAAGCAGTACCTTTATGGAGACAGATTGTTTGGGGAAGGTGAAAATGCCGACCGGATCTGGTTGGTAATCGACGGGCAGGTCGACCTGAGATTTGAATTGCCGGGGCGCACCACATCCGAAGAGAACACTGTATTTTCGATTACCGCCCTTCAAACTTTAGGGTGGTCCAGCTTCGTTCCCCCATTCAAATATGCGCTCTCCGCTTACATTGCCACCAAAAGCTGCCAAGTCCTGCGGATCAAAAAGGATCATCTTCTGGAATGTTTCGAAAAAGACCCCCTCATGGGATTGATGTTCATGACCAATGTAGCTGCGATTACCAGCAGCCATTTTGATCGATTGCAAGAATCTGCTACCGTTTCGCCCTTGGCAAAGGTCAAAATTACCGTTCATCTGTCAACCTGTGGAATTGCGGCCGGTGCCCGTCAGGTAATGAGTGCGCTGGTGGAGGAAGTTACTCACGCTCACCGGCCGGATATCGAAATCACCAGTTCAGGATGCATCGGTCACTGCAAAAACGAACCCAACATTACGGTCGAAATTGGCGGCAGTGAGCCGGTCATTTATCAAAAAATGACTCCCGATAAAATGCGGCAGATATTTAAAGAACATATCCTGGGAGGGGAAGTTCAAAAAGATTATGTATTAAACGATTGACCATCGGTTCAATCGAAAATCGTCAATCAAAGGGGGCTTCATGATCAGTCTCGATTTTCTTGAAAATGTCGAAGCGTTTAAAGATCTGGATGACGATCAATTAACGGCGATACAGGGTTGCTGTGAAATTTCTGAATTTAAGCGCGGAGCGGAGATCTTTGCTACCGGAGAAACCCCTGAACATTTCTGGATCGTGCTTGAAGGACAGGTGAATCTGATCTGGGATGTGCCGCAGGGACCGACCTTACCGGAAAACACGATCACAACCCTTTCGGAAGGGATGCCTTTTGGCTGGTCAAGTTTGGTGCCACCTTATCGGTATCACCTCTCAGCTCATTGTGCTTCCCGCAGTTGCAAAACGGTCCGGATTCCAACGGTCTGTCTCCGGCAGCTGTTTGAAGATGACGCCCAACTGGGCTATATGGTCATGTCAAAAGTGATGATTGTCGCCGGACAACGATTTCATCAACTCCAGGACGAAGTTGCCAGACGCAGAGGGCACGATATTATCAACAGGTGGTAAATTCAGAGAGAAAAATCGCTTGAAACCCTAACCACATTATGGTAGTCGGTGCATGGTTTTTTTCAGGCATGGATTTGACAGGCAACGCATAAGAGATACGGAAATAAAATGTTCTCAAAAAAAGAATTAAAGCTGGCATATGGAGTGGCCGTTTGCTTGTTGGTCATTGGCGCTATCAGCTACGCGGCCTTTCCGTTAAAGGCACCGGAGGAGCCGCTGCGCTTAATGTATACGGTTGCAGCAGGCAACGTGCTGTTTAATCATAAAATACACACCGCCGAGGAAGGTTACGGCCTGTCGTGTTTTGATTGCCATCACCACCCTGCAGACGATGAATCGTCGCTGATAGCCTGCGGTGCCTGCCATACACAGCCGGCAGAAGGTGAGGCGGTCAATGAAACATGTTTGGACTGCCATGATGAATCTGAAATCGAAGATACGGAAGTTCCCACTCGCGCCGACGCATTCCACCTTCAGTGTATCAACTGCCACAGGGATTTTGAAGCCGGACCGGTTGAATGCAATGGCTGTCATGCATTGTAGCACCCCAATTGGGTTAAAACCCAATGGGGCGTTATCTGTTACTTGTTATTAGTTAATGGTTTAAAAGGAATGATATCAAATTTTATATCTCAGCCATTGTTGGAACAAAAATACGATTACCATCGCAATCCTAATAACGATTAACCAGTAACCAATAACTCCTCATAGAGCGTTTGCCGCTCAATGAGGAGCTTGACATACCGAAAAAGGCTGAATCATGATCAAAAAAGCATTCTGGGGTTTATCAGCTCCACAGATTAATTATGAAATGCTTCCTGTCCACCTCCCGGAGACAGAGAGGATTCCGACCCCGCAGCGCATCACCCTGTTACACCCAAAAAATGATGCCCTTAACGTACCATCGACGCTGGGGATCGGAGATGCGGTAAAGACCGGGGAGAAATTGTCTCTGTATCCAGATCAAGACGATTATGTGATTTCACCGGTTACCGGTAAGATTGCCTCCCTTTCGCCATTCACCGGCGATTTCG
>JASFPY010000285.1:0-4396 GCA_050115755.1 Desulfobacteraceae bacterium
GATCAAAACATGAGCGGCCCAGAAGAAAGCGCCGATTAAAACGAGCAAATCCCCCAGTTCAATCGTAAATTCTTCAGTCACACTTAAAAAGTAAAGGCCGATAGCCGCCAGAACCGCCCCGATCCAGGTCCCGATTCTGGGTTGCTGCCGCCACAAAAGACCCAAAAGCGGCACAATAATCACATAAAGACCGGTGATAAACCCGGCTTTTCCTGCTGTCGTGTAAACCAGGCCAATTTGCTGCAACGAGGCGCCCGAAAAAAGCGCCAGCCCGAGAGCACTGCCGCCCCACAGGATGGTTTTCAAGCCGGGGGCAGGCAGAATTTTATGGGTTGCAGCTCGCTGCTCACGGCTCAATACCACCAGGGGCAGCAATGAAAGGCTGCCAATGGCAAATCGAATACCGTTGAAGGTGAACGGCCCCACATAGGCCATTCCCACCCGCTGGGCAACAAAGGCAAATCCCCAGATAATGGCAGTGGTCAGCAGCAGCGCATCTGATTTTAGCATGGCACTTTTCATAGAAGGGCACCATACCCGCCGCCCCATTTCGAGTCAAGCAAAGATCAGGTGCAGGCAAGTAGAATAAAAGGGTTGATAAATGTAACCTTGCAGAATACATTGAAAGTTCTCTGAAAACTACCTTTGGATACAAATTTTGACTTTTCCGCCGCAGGCGGATTGGTTTTGGTCATTCTCTTCCAGAGAATGGCCAAATTAAAAAATCCTACTAATCCCGTAAATCCTGTCAAAAAATTTAAAGAAAGGATTCGATAATGAACCTGGCGAAATTTCCCCGCCGCCGCTATACGGAAGGGAAAACCCCGATTGAAAAACTTTCCCGGCTCTCCAGGGAACTGGGAGGACCCACCATCTACATGAAAAGAGACGACCTTTTAGGCCTTGCCGGAGGGGGTAACAAAACCCGCAAGCTGGAATTTCTGGTCGCCGAGGCATTGGCGCAGGGCGCCGATACGCTGATAACCTGCGGCGCCGTGCAATCCAACCATTGCCGCCTGACTCTGGCGGCAGCCGTAAAAGAGGGTTTAAAATGCAGACTGATTCTCGAAGAGCGGGTACCTGGCAGCTACAACCCGGAGTCCGCCGGCAACAATTTTTTATTCCGCCTAATGGGTGTCGAAAAAATCAAGGTGGTCCCCGGCAGCTCTGATATGATAGCAGAGATGCAGGCAGTTGCCGACGAGGTCGCCGGCCAGGGTCGCAACGCCTATATTATCCCCGGCGGCGGTTCAAATCCGGTGGGAGCAACCGGTTATGTGGCCGGCGCTGAAGAAATCCTTGCTCAAACTTTTGATCTGGGAATCAACATCGACCGCATCATTTGCGCCAGCGGCAGCGCCGGAACCCATGCGGGGCTGGTCACCGGTTTTCACGGCAACAACAGCAATATACCGGTGATCGGCATTAATGTCAGCCGCCCCAGGGCAGAACAGGAAGAGCTGGTATATGATCTTGTGAAAGACACCGCCAAACATGTCGGGGTAAATTCAGATATTCCCAGAGAAGCCGTCGTTTGCTTTGATGAATATGTGGGACCCGGCTATTCTCTGCCGACAGATGAAATGGCTGAAGCTGTTCGAATGCTTGCCCGTCTGGAAGGCGTTCTGATCGACCCGGTATACACCGGCAAAGCCATGGCCGGGCTCATTGACCTGGCGCGCAAAGGCACCTTCAACAAAGATGAAAACATTCTTTTTATTCACACCGGCGGCTCGCCGGCGCTGTATGTGTACATGTCAGACATTCTGGAATAAATGAATCTTAGCGGTTCAATGTCATGAGGTTCATATAAAACAAGTATAATGAAAGAAAAGACGATCGGCATACTGGGCGGCATGGGGCCGGAGGCAACCCTGGATTGCTTTGCCAAAATCATTAAAAACACACCGGCCCGGACGGATCAGGAACATCTGCGCGTTGTGATTGACTCCAACCCCAAGGTACCGGATCGCACCGCCGCCATCACCGGCAAAGGTCAATCACCGGTGCCTATACTGGTGGCGGGGTGCCGTGCCCTGCAGCAGGCCGGAGCTGATTTTATCATTATCCCCTGTGTCTCAGCTCATTTTTTCCTGGAAGAGGTATGTCAACAAATAAAGCTTCCTATCCTGTCGATCTTTGATGTCGTGGCCGAAACCCTCATTAGTGGCCATCCGAACATCAAAACCGTCGGCCTGATGGCCACCACCGGAACCATCAAAGGCGACCTGTTTCAAAAACGTCTGGCTGCCGATAACATCAAAACAATCGTGCCCGCTGAAAGCCAGCAGGCTAAAGTGATGGCGGCCATTTACGATATAAAGAATTCTCAGCCGGCTCGCTCCAGAACGCAAATCACATCGGATCTGATCGCAACCGCCAAAAACCTGATCTCAAACGGTGCCAGGGGGATCATTGCCGGTTGCACTGAAATCCCGCTGGCTTTAAAACAGGAACACCTGTCTGTGCCCTACTTCGATGCGTTAACCATCCTGGCTCGCGCCGCCATCCGCAAAGCCGGCCTGACCCCAATTCTCTAATCATTGTCTTGACTTGTGGCTCAATTCCAGATTATCTTTGCATTCCGTTTATCGACCCATTAGAATCCCGGATACAAAACAGTGGGTCGTGCAATAACTAAATCGGGGACGCGTGCTTTTATCGGGTTTTTAATTGATAATCGGGTCAAGCGGGTAATGCTATGGTTAGCGCAATCTTGATGGCCGGCTATAAAAACAAAATGGAGGTAAGACGATACAGCAAGATCGTCGCCGAGCATTACGGTGAGAAATTCATCGAGACCGGTTACCGGCCTTTAAGGGAATTTAAAACGGTCATAAACGGCAAATTAGAAAAAAAGCCTATCATCCAGTTTACTTTAGAAAAACTAGATGAGAGCGATTTAATCGATGAAATTATCATCGTCGGCCATCAAATGCTGCTGGAGCGACGCCTGGGCAAATTTATAAAAAAGTTCGCAAAACCCTGCCGCCTGGTCAATCAGAATTCACCGATTCCGCCGGAGGTTGTCGAGCGCTTCAACATCATCAAGCGCAAAGTCAAATACAATTCCATTGCAGGCAACTTGGTTAAAGGATACGCCGCCAGCAGCGCCTGTGAGCATAAAAAACATGCGTTGTTTGTGGCCTCGGATTCTCCCCTGACCACATTAGAATTTATCGAATATTTTTTGCTCACCGCTAAAAAACACCAGAACCAGGCAGCCATTATTTTGCCGGCAATAATCATTGATGCCGACAAAGACAAGCTGGAAAGATACCCGCTCAAGCTTCTGAATGACACGGCGTTTGAACTGCCCGGTTTGAAAGACAGTTATGGCCGGCAGGGATTCCGGCTGTCTTCGACCATGTTTGCCAACCCGCATCTGTTCGATATCAACACGGCCAACACCGCATACAGCCTGCGCAAAACCATTAATCCCAATGTTCAGCTGAAGCTGTTTAAAATTACGCGCAACCTGGGCTATCCAAATGTCTACTCCAAATATTTCATCAGAAAAGATTTAAGTATCAAAGAAGTTGAAAACATCACATCCGCATTTTTCCACGGCAAGCTCAAGCTAATTCCAATGGCCGGGGAAGAATCCACATATGACTATGACGGTACTGATTTTGAATATCGTATGATTAATAAGATGCTGCAGAATGGCTAAGATCGAGCCGGTGTTTCGTCTTATAGAATTTTACCGGTTGTCTGGAAAACACCTATTGGATATGCCCGACACGTATCTCACCACGAAGTGCACAAAGATCGCGAAAGGAAAACGCATCATTTTAACCCTGTCTCTTCGTGCCCTTCGTGGTTATATATGCCACGTAGATTTATATGCATAACCATAATTATTTGTCAGGGATAAATGAATCCAAATCGTCACATTGCTGCCTTTTTTGACTTTGATGAAACCCTGCTGGAAGTGGAAAGCGGCAGATTAGGCATCCAATGGCTCCGGGACAGGCGCATGGTACCGCTTGGCTATATTTTAAAAATCCTCGTGGCCAATTTTTTCTATCAGCGGCGGCTGCTTTCAGACGAGCGCATGGTCAAAATCATGTTGACCTTCTATAAGAAAAAACCGCTGGCCGACTTTCAAAAAGGTGCGGATAATTTTTACAGGTCCTATTTAAAACCTCACCTGGCGCCGGGCATTCTGTCACGGGTTGATTTCCATAAAAAAGAAGGTCATCTGCTGGTATTGATTTCCGGCTCGGTCAGGTACCTGCTCGAGCCTGTCGCAAGGGATCTTGAATTTGACCATCTGCTGTGCACAGACCTGGAGGTTGACCAAAAGGGACTGATGACCGGAAAGCCGGCAGGCCTGGTGTGCGTTAACCACAACAAAAAAAAGCTGACCTTAAAACTGGCCCAAAAGCTCAAA
>JASFPY010000286.1:0-4396 GCA_050115755.1 Desulfobacteraceae bacterium
ACAGGCGGTCATCGGGTACAATGGTTTTAAGGTGGCTGATATGGGCTGTTTCGATCGAATTAAAGTTCAATTTGATGACTCCTTTGCGCTTTGAAAAACGTATTCACAATTATGATTTAGGCTCATCGCCTTCCATTTGGGAAACAGCTGCTGGTATTCTTTATTCCCAATTTTTTTAAAATTGGCGATGACGTTCTTAGCACAATTCATCTACACAGGTATGTGCTGTTGTCAAGCAGTTTTGCACATACCGCGAGCCTGCCGGTCGGTTTGCGGGCGGCTGAAAAGAGTTGATTCATCTTCTATTGACAGTTTCTGTCAGGCAAGGATATGGTTCTCGGAATCTATTTAACGCTAACGCGGTGGATTTATCGTAAGCGCCTAATTCCCGGGAGCAGGCAACAGATTAAACAGGCCTCATCCTCATCACCGAACTTGCATTTATGAAAGCCATGTGAAATAACCCTAAAATATGGTGAGCGCCAGGATCCGGAGAAAAGATGGGGTTACACATAAACATAATATCGAGTGGAGTGGTCGCATGGAAAAACTCAATCAACACGAAAAATCAGAGCTTGAAAAAATAGCAATTCAAAACCGCAAAAACGTTCTGCGGCTAATGAAAGCCGGCCGGGCGGGTCATATCGGTGGGGCGCTTTCAGCCATTGACATCATGACGGCGCTTTACTTCAAAATTATGCGGGTTGATCCGCAAAACCCCAAATGGCCGCAGCGAGACAGATTTGTTCTGTCTGCCGGGCACAAATGCCTGGCACTCTATGCGACCCTTGCAGAAAAGGGTTTTTTTGACCATACGATCCTCGATACTTACGGCGCGATGTGTTCGAGACTGGGGGGGCACCCGGACATGTATAAAGTACCCGGTGTTGAAACCAACACCGGCGCCCTGGGACACGGGCTTTCCATTGCCGGCGGCATGGCCATGGGGCTGAAAATGGACGGACTCGATGCCAGAGTGTATGTGGTTATGGGCGATGGCGAACTGGCCGAAGGGTCGAACTGGGAGGCGGCGGCTGCGGCCAGTCATCACAAACTCGACAATCTGCTCGTTTTTGTTGACCGCAATCATTTACAGATCAGCGGCAAGACAGTCGATGTCATGAGTTATGAACCGCTTGGCCAAAGGTGGCAGGCCTTTGGCTGGAGTGTGCGTGAAATTGACGGGCATGATTTTAAGCAAATTATCGAGAATGCGACGGATTTTCCTTTTGAGAAGGGCAAACCGTCGGTGATTATTGCCGATACGGTGAAATCAAAAGGGCTGTCCTTCGCAGAAGACAAAGCCAACTACCACTATTGGAAGGCAACCGATGAGGATCTGGCAATCGCCGAACGGGAGCTTGACGAGATCGAGGAAAGGATAAGTTGATGGACGATTTAAGAGACCCGCGAAAGACCTTCGGTGAAGCGCTGGTGGATGCGGCGGAGAAAAATCAAAATATTGTGGCCCTTTCGGCCGATAGCTCGAGCGGATCGGGGATGACACCATTCCATGAGCGGTTTCCCGAGCGCCACATCGAGTTTGGCATCATGGAGCAGGGAATCATCGGTTTTTCTGCCGGCCTGGCCACCACGGGCAAGATTCCTTTTGTGGTCGCCATCGCACCTTTTGTAACGGCGCGGCCTTTTGAAATGTTCAGAAACGACCTGGGCTACATGCGCCAGAATGTCAAGGTCGTTGGACGCTGTGCCGGACTGACCTATTCAGATCTGGGGGCGACCCATCAATCGCTCGATGATATTGCCATTATCCGAACCATCCCGGGGGTGACGGTTCTCAACCCGGGGGATCCGGTCGACATCGTCAAGGCGGTCCATGCGGCTGCTGCACATGTCGGGCCGGTTTATATCAAGGTGGGCAGCCCCAAGATGCCCGTTCTCATGGATGAAAACGACCCTTTCCAGATCGGCAAGGGTGTCGTCATGCAGGAAGGAAGCGATGTGACCATCATCGGAACCGGCACAGTGCTGTCCAAGGCTGCCGAAGCCACACGTATTCTCAAGGAAAAGGGTATTCAGGCCAGACTGATAAACATGCACACCATCAAGCCCCTTGACCGCGAGCTCATTTTAAAGGCTGCCGCAGAGACCGGTAAAATCGTCACGGTTGAAGAAGGCTATCTGGCCGGAGGCATGGGCAGCTGCATTGCCGAGCTTATCGTCGCTGAACACCCGGTGCCCATGAAGATGATCGGCATAGATGATCTGTTCTGCGATACGGGTCCTTACGAGGAGTTGCTCGACATGTATGGGCTCCAGGGAGACAAGATCGCAGAAACCGTCGAGCAATTTTTGAGATAGGCTTTAGCCCATCTCAAAAATGCACCGAATCCCTTAAAGGCGAAATCCCGGAATAATTGGATATCGCGGCAGAATGCCGCTCCCACTTTTTACAGTGGCATGTGGGATTGGCTTTCAGCCATGAATCAAGCGTGGGGTCGGTTATTTTTAGCAAGCCCTTAATATCCTAAGTTTTCGCCAATTAATTTAACATGAATGCGTTTTTCGATCATATGGCCTTCGATAATACTCCACATGTTGCAAATCCGCGTGGGCGTTTTACAATCACTGCACAACCCTGTTTCAACACAGGGATTTTTTAAGCCATAGCGAATGTTGTTAATGGGTGCTGCACGGTGTTTCACTCTGGCCATTGCAGATTCCAGGTCAGGGGCGACTTTGTTCATGCCCACCAGCAAAATAACCTTTTTGGGCCCGAATGCCATGGCTGCCACGCGGTTGCCCATTCCGTCCAGATTGACCAGTTTTCCGTCCAACGTAATCGCATTCGTGCCGGCCACCATGACGTCGGCCGTCAATCCCTGGCGCCTGAGTTCCAGGCCTTCTTCCGGTTTTAGCTCCGGTTGATAGGGGTCAATCAGTTTGACTTCCGGCAAGTTCGCTATATCCTCCCAGAGTCCCACGCCAACGGTCGTCATTGAACCGCAACGATAGACGGTTGCACCCTGAGGAATCATCGCGATGACTTCTTCTTTGGCCTGGGCGGCAGAGGGTGCGTAACTGCCCTCCATACGGCGCTTCTCCAGATTTTTAATGATTTTTTCGGCCACTTTTTCGTTCCAAACAACCTGAGGTTCTTCCATCTGTCTTCTCCTTTCTTATGGTGTGAACTAAAATTGTGGTAAGCTATCTCAAAAATAGTCGGTCAGGAAATCAGGTCGGCCGGTTGAGCCAGTTGAGTCGGTATAGCCCTTTAGATTCGGTAAAGGGTCCAAATGGCCATTTTATTCGCCGGAAAGATTTTACAACATTTTGGATTAATGGTACAGCATTAAGGATGCCAAACGGCGAGGGGGATATATCATGTTGACCCATGATCCCTCTCATTTCGAGCATGAAATATATCCACAGGAGGAAATGTTACCATGAAAAAGATTGCCATAGGATGCGATCCCAATGCAGTCGATCTAAAAGAAGTGGTCAAGCAACAGTTAACCGACCTGGGTTATGAATACGAGGATTACGGCAGCGATGATCCCATCTATGCCAATGTGGCCATCAAGGTGGCGGAACAGGTGGCAGCCGGCGCCCATGACCGCGGTATTTTAATTTGCGGAACAGGAATTGGTATGTGCATTACAGCCAACAAGGTGCCCGGTGCCTATGCCGCTCTTTGTTCGGATGCATATTCCACCGAGCGGTCCATTAAAAGCAACAACGCCAATATCATGACCATGGGCTCTCAGGTGACGGGTTCGGAACTGGCCAAAAGCCTCGTAAAAATATGGATGGAATCAGAATATGTCCCCGGCGGACGCTCCCAGCCGAAAATCCAGCGCATCTACGACTACGCCAAAGATCAATCCAAAAAAGACGGCTGATTTATCGTTGTAAGGATTTTAAAAGGTGCTGGGCTCGCTTCAAAAATTCTTATTTTAAGTTAGCGGTTTTTAAGATTTTTCCCTGATAAAATTGCCGGGACATGGCAGGTGACATTATAGCGCACCAAATTCCACAGCAACTTGATACGGGTTTTTTCAAGCAAACTGCCGTAGTGACCGATTAAAGCCGTATTATTATACCAGCAGCGGCATGTTCGGTGTTTCGCAAGGCGTTTGCGCTCATGGTTTAAAACTTCAGAATTCCAGATAGTCCTGAAATTTTTCTCACGTATGGAACCGACCCGTGAATGCTGCTCGAGACACGGGTAGACATTGCCCCAAGGGTCGATGCGGGCCATCATGACACCGGCATAACATTGATGATGCGGAAAAGAGTTGCGGAATTTTAGGCTTTCAATCAGGCTGCTCATATAACCGCTTTTTGCTAAGGGCGTATCCGCTATTTGCTCGGCAATTACCTCGGGATCAAGATATAATTCGGATTCATCCATGCCCGTGTAAAAAGCATCATT
>JASFPY010000287.1:0-4392 GCA_050115755.1 Desulfobacteraceae bacterium
CAAAAAAATCATAGACGATTATCATTTAGCCGCCAAAGCCCAGGAAAAGTTATTTGATGGCTTTCCTTCAGCAGAAGTTAGATGCAAAAACGGCGTTGTCTATGTTTCAATTGAAACGGCTCTATCTCTGGAGCAGGAGTTTACCGATAAAATCATCAATACACTCAAGAGCAATGGCATAGAAGGAATAAAGCAAGTTAAGGTTAATGTGGTTCCTTTTGAAAGCGGAGATTGAAAACATGAAAAGCAGGAAACTGATAATCATGGGCTATCTTTTTCCGATCGCTTTGTTACTGTTTTTCTTGATCAGCGGTCTAGCTTCAGCGGCGGAAGATAATCTTATTGAAGTAGAAGCTGAAGCCAGATATCAAATTGCCGATGGTTATCCAATTGAACTGGCAAAAAGCATGGCCCTTTTTATTGCAAAAAGGAAGGCAGTTGATTTGGCCGGTAGATACCTTTCACGGAGGAGCCTTACAGAGGTCTACGAACTGGACAAAGATGAAATATACAGCCTGGCAGCCAGGGAGATTGAAGCAGAAATATTAGAGGAAAAGCGCCAAACAGTTGGGACGTCATCAATATACCGTGTCCGAATCAAAGCCCGTATACGGGCCTCTGACTTTGTCAGAGCAGAGCTGGAGGACAGGAAACTGGTAAAAAGCGAGGTTCACGAGTCTTATCATGAAGAAATGGAACAGGTTGTGCCGGCCCGGATTGATCCGGGCAAAGATATATGCAAGGCATACCGGTTACTGCGTGAAAGGAAATGGCGAATGGCGCTGATTTATTTGAATCATCTGGAAAAAAAATACCCGAACTGGGCGGCGATTTATATGGCCAAAGCGCTTGCCTATTATGTCTTTCATGAACCCGTATCTATGAAAAAGGCTTTGAGCACGGCCTGCCGGTTGGGTGATGATACGGCATGTGATGATTTGAAAAATATTAAAAAAGTAAACGAATACAATTTCGGCATCTCTGCAATTGAGTGATTACCACCCGAAGGAAACAGCGCAAACGGGTAAAGAAGGAACCCAATAGCTGCAGAACTTACTTCATAAAAATGCCTTTTACGCCACCGGAAATAAGTGTGGCAAGATTTGCCAGAATCTGCGCTAAGGCCAAACCTCCTGGCGACGCCAGGTATTTAGGACGCCATTCAGGAATGAATTTTTCTTTGTATTGCCGCAATCCCTGGAAATTATAAAAATTTTCACCGTGCTGGAATACAAAGGCCCCCAGCCGGTTCCACAGGGGAGCAAGCGTACGATCCTCAAGCCCGGCCAAAGGAGCCATACCCAGGTTAAACCAATTGTAGCCCTGCTGTTTTCCCCAGAGCATAATTTGTATGAAGAGATATTCCATTACACTATGGGGGGCGGCCTGACTAAAACGCATGAGGTCAATGGAAAGTTCTTCTTTTTTGCCTCCAAGCCAGATATTTGCAAAAGCGACTGTTTGACCTTTATTGACGACAACAGCTGCCGGAAAGCGCCTTAAATAATCCGGATTGAAAAACCCCAGAGAAAATCCTTTTTCCCTGGTGTTTTTCTCTGCCAGCCAGGCATCGGATATTTCTTTTAGTTCAGAGAGTCGATTTGACACCCCTTGGGGTGATAGCACTTCGAACTGATAGCCCTCCTTTTCAAGTTTTCGATGGGTATAGCGAAGACTTTTGCGTTCACTTCCCTCAAGTGAAAAGGTAGTCAGCGGAACACGAGCCTCCTCACCGAGCTTCAAAAGGTTCAAACCCAGATCCAAATAGTAATGGAGATTTTCATGGGCCACCTGATAAAAGACGGTTCTTCCGCCATATCGGTCTGAAAGTTCACGAAATGTCCAGATAAGCTCCATCCACTCGTTCTGGTGACCCACCGGGTCACCCATGGCGATCCAGCTTCGGCCCTCAACGCCGTACATAATAAACGCACTGCTCTCCGGGCTCAACAAAAAGAATTTGTCGCCGAGTAAAGCGAGATTGGATGCGGTTTTAGGGGATTCGTTTACAATAGCGTATATGTTTTCCAACTCTTTTCTTTGCGGCTTTTGGGGTTTGAGTGGTGATGCCCGCAACAGGTAGGACAAACCGAAAAACAATCCAAGGGTCACGACTCCCACCATCGCTCTTAAAAATCGCGAAGCATCTCCGGCAAAAGTGAAACGCCACCACAGGCTATCGGCATATTCCACGTGCCGGTAAGCATAAAACCCGAGCCAGGCCGTGCAGATCAGTATGATCAATACGGCGGCGACCCAGCCGGCATTTAATCCCTGGCTGAACAAGGAGGATTTTCGGTAAAAATAGCTGCGACTGTGAAGCATGACCACCAGAATCAAGCCCAGCACCAGCGCCTCTTCATAATCAAAACCCTTGAGCAAAGAGGCAATAATTCCAACGCCTAGCAAGACATTCGTCAATACATAGGCGGCATCCAATCTTTGCTGCAGGCTCCTGGCCAATAACAGCAAACCCATTCCAGCCAAACTTCCGATAAAGTGTGAAAGCTCCAGAAAAGGCAAAGGTAAAAATTGTTGGAGCCAGGCCAGGCGTCGATCCAATGCGGGCATTGCCCCGGAAAACATTAAGATTGCTCCGGCGGCAAATGTGGCAAGCGCCAGTACCTGAGGCAATACGGATGATGCCCAGCGATCAAATAGTCCGGCAAACTTAAAAGCGTGTTTTTTTCTGCGCAATATTTCTTGCAAACCGAACAGGATGGTTGCAACGCTCAGGGGAAGCCAATAATAAAAAAGGCGGTAAACCAATAGAGATGCGAGGATGTTTGAAACCGGCAATCTGGATGACAATAATAGAACAATTGTTGTCTCAAAAACCCCAAGGCCACCGGGAACCTGGCTGGCAAGCCCAATGAGCTGGGCAAGCAAATAGAATCCTAAAAATCCAAAATAAGAAAGACCTTTAATGGGGACTAATAATACATATAAAACACTTCCGGCGATTGCCCAATCCATTGCTGCTATTGTCAGTTGAGGGAACAGCAATCGTATGGGAGGAAGCTTTAACTCATATCCCCGAACCTTGAAGGGCCTTTTTTTTATTATGGTAACGAGAATGTAAATAAATACAACAGCAAGCAACAGAAGCCCCAGCAGACGAATGGAATCAAACGGCAGATGGATTGAAGGGGGTAATACGGGCGGCTCGAGTGTAAACACCAGGCCACCAATCGTGAAAAATCCGAGCCAGAGTGTCAGTGCGCAAAAAGCAACGACCAGGGTAACCTGAAGGGTTGAAAGCCCCCATGCGGCATACAGTCGATATCTGACCGAGGCCCCGGCGATCATCGAAAGCCCGATATTATTACTAAACGCACAACCGATGAACGAAGCCAGACCGATCTTTGTATAAGCGAGCGGGTGGCCAACGTAGTGAAGGGCCAAAACATCATAGCTGATCATGACCAAATAGCCTAAAATACTGAGAACCAGGGCTGCCAGCAGCCGTCCTTCAGGAATTGCTCCCAGCGTACGTATAATGTCCCTTAAATGATGGGTTTTCAGCTCGTTGTGCAGCAGCCAGACTGCGACTGTGAAAAGAATAACACTGATGAGGGGGCCTAAATAGCAGCGGAATTTTTTTTTCATCATTATCCAAGCATAAACGCCTTATGATCCAATAAACTTCGATCTTATGTGTAGGATAAAAACCCACAGCTGAAGAAGCCGGTGTCCTACATCAATATGGGAAAAATACCGATGTACAATTATCGATTTACGATTTAACATCTATCACAGAAACGAATAAAGACGCAAAAAAGGAGATCTACCATGGATGATATCAACCGAATTCTAGTCGTAAGCAGATCCACCAAATATTGTAAAAAAGCCGTGCATTACGGAATTTCACTCGCCAGACAATATCATGCTAAACTCCATGTTCTGCATGTTCTTCATGACCCTTTCAGCTATGACGGATGGAATCTGCCGATTCCTTCCTTAAAGCAAGAATACGAAAAATTCGTTCAAAAGGCCAGAGAAGAAATCGACCGCATTATCAAATCTGAACAAGCTGATGGTCTGGAAATTACAGAATCGGTTCGCGACGGAAAACCGGTGGACGAGATCCTTAAGGTCGTCAAAAACGAAAAGATTGATCTGATTATTATGTTGGCTCATGAAGAGGGACGGCTTGAACACTACCTGTTCGGTCGCGCCATCGAAGAACTCACACGTAAAATGCCCTGTTCAATTTTTCTGGTAAGCTACAACCCGTTGCATAAGGTCTGATCAATAATTTTTCCTGATTGATAAAAGAAACAATTGCAAATGCGGATGTTTAAATTTATGCTGAGATCTCTATCAAATCAGCGAAGACTAGATTTCGGTCCGGGGTTATTCAATTGATGGAAAATTTTTTCTATGGTAAAA
>JASFPY010000288.1:0-4366 GCA_050115755.1 Desulfobacteraceae bacterium
ACCGCGGTAATGATCGACAAATTCATGAGCGACGGAATACGACCCCTTGTATTCAGCGATGACATCCGTATCGCCGACCATCAGCGCGGCTGCGCCGTCACCAAACCACATCTCGTAAAAATAGGCAGCCTTGGTTTCGCGACGGTCTGTGGCGGCCACCATGATGCTGTTTCTTTCACCGCTTTTGACCGATTCCAGGGCGGTGATCATTGCGGTGGTCGAGGCTTTTTGGGAAGCGGTATAATCCGCCGTAACCAGGTTGTCCCTGAGATTGAGCGCCGATGAAACGATACCGGCATTTTGTCGATCGGCAAACGGCTGGGTTGTGGAGGCCAGATAAAGGGCGTCCAGCTTTTGCTTGTCCTGACCGCGCAGGCAGTCGCGGGAAGCGGCCACCGCCATCGTAATGGCATCTTCATCCCAGTTGCACATAGACCGTTCCCCCTGTGCGACCATCATCAGCGCAGGTGCGAACCAGCCCATGGCTTGAAAAATCGCCATACGATCCAATCTCAGCCTCGGAATATAGGCTCCATAGGAAGTGATACCGATCATGTCTTAACTCCCTTCTTCGATTGCGGATTAAAAATCGCCAGCTGTCGGTTTCATAGGTTCAACGTTCAGGTTAGCCAAACTTGTTATATTTGTTTTATCGTTTCATTGGTTTAATTGGTTGGTTTACTTCGAACCAATTGGACCAATTAAACCAATCGAACCAATTAAACTGATGAAACAACCGCCACAGACCGAAACCCTGGATAGGAACCTTTGACCTCTGAACCCTAAAACTTAAATTTAAAAAGCTTCTCAATAAGCTGCGATTTCATGATATCGCCTTCGATCTTCAGTTTACCGGACGTATAGGCCTGCATGGGTGGCAAGACGCCGTTCATCATGTTCAGGAAATCTTCATCTGTCATCTTCAACGTGCAACCCGGTTTTTCATGAGATCCGGCTTCAACCGCACAGCTGCCGTCTTTAATGACGCTGTACCAATCGCCGCCGCCATCACCGCTGATGACAAACTGGAAGACGACATCCACCCCTGCGGCGGCATCGGCCACAAACGCCTTGGGCATCGCATCGAATATCGCCTCAACACTTTCAGACCCCTGGGCCTTGCCGCCGTCATCTTCAGCCGGCCGGGCAAATGCCTGCAAAACATCGCCGATCTGTTCGGTGGCATTCCAGTATTCTTTGGCGCCTTTGAGCGTGGTCAGATTTTCCCATTGAGCCAACAGCTGCTCGGGATCCGGCATCTCCCGGCCATCGCCTACCACAATGCCGGGCCCGGTGACAATGGCGGCCCGATTTAAGAAACCCATTCCCACATTGTAAATATTACCGCTGACCGGACATTGCTGCGACACCAGATAAAGCGCCATGGGAGCCACCAGTTCCGGCTGCAGCTTATCGATGAAATCCGGCGGCAAAATATCCTTCGTCAGGCGTGAAGCTGCGACCGGGGCAATGGTGTTTACCTTTATATTGGATCTTTCTCCTTCTAGTTTTAAGGTGTTCATCAGGCCCACCAGTCCCATCTTGGCGGCCGAGTAATTGGTCTGACCGAAATTTCCGTAAAGCCCCGCCGCTGAAGTGGTCATCAGAATTCGTCCGTATCCCTTTTCTTTCATCACACCGAAAGCCGGACGCGAGACATGATAGGCCCCATTTAAGTGCACGTCGAGAACGGCCTGCCAGTTTTCCGGTTCCATTTTCAAAAAGGTCTTGTCCCTTAGAATTCCGGCATTGTTGATCAGGATATCCACCGTACCGAATGCATCCAGGGCCGCCTGAACGATTTTCTCACCACCGGCAACAGTGGCCACATTGTCGTGATTTGAAACCGCTTCGCCACCCAGCGCCTTTATTTCTTCAACTACCTGGTCGGCCGGTTTTTTGGAACCTTTCCCCGAGCCGTCCGCAGCGCCGCCCAGATCGTTGACCACCACCCGGGCCCCTCTTTTGGCCAGCTCCAGCGCATACACCCGGCCGAGGCCGGCGCCGGCACCTGTGACGATTGCCACCTGGCCGTCAAACCGAATTTCTTCTTTAACAATGTCGCCGTATTCGAAAATGCCGTTATCCATCACCACTTCGCCGCTCTCGGCATTGATGACGCGCCAAAGCGCCCGGCCATCATCCATTTTCCAGATCAATGTTTTAATGGGCACACCGGGATACAGAGGGCGCTTAAACCGGCAGTCGAGCTGCCTGACCTTTTGCGGTTGCCCCGGACAGAGACTTTCGATCAACGCCCGGCAGGCATATCCGTGGGTGCACAAACCGTGCATGATCGGCTTTTCAAAACCGGCCATTTTGGCAAATTCGCTGTCCACATGGAGTTGAAAGGTATCTCCGGAAAGTCTGAAGATCAGCGGCTGGTCTGCTGAGGGCGCGGCTTCCACAACGAAATCCGGCTCGCGGTCGGGAAAATCAATTTTTTTAGGAGGCGCATTCTCACCGCCGAATCCACCGTCCAGGCGCGCAAATGCCGTGGCAATGCTGGTAAACAATTTCGTGCCGTTTGAGTGATGGGTTTCAAATTCGGCAACAATCAGTGCGCCCTTGTCTTTGCCCTTGTCATAGTAGTGCGTAATGGCGCCCTCGGTGGAAAGGGTGCCTTCAGAAGGGATGGGGTTGTGGAAGATGATTTGGTGCTCGCCATGTAAAATGCCCGCCAGATTGATGTTGCTGGCCGCCGCCACCTCGGGCATTAAATCGTAAATGGTGGTAATGGCAAAACTGGGAATCACCTTCAAATCTTTTTCATAACAATAATCCAGATCGGAAAACCCGGCGCCAACCCCGAGTGCATAGAGCACGGTGTCCTTCCAGGTATATTCTTTGGTATAGGGTCCGATTTTTTTGCCGATCGCATCTAATTTCAGCGCCATACTTCCCTCCCCAGTCAAATGTTGAAAGTTATTGGTTATTTTATTGGAGCTGCTGAAGATCGTAGGATTTTCCAATAACTGATAACGAATAACCAATAACGGGCTATTTTAGCATAAAATCCCACATCATGATGGATGTTAATGTGTCCTTGATCCCCTTATTTCGGTGCGAGCCGCGCGTTGACGATCTCGCTGAGCTCTTTCACTTCAAGCTGCCGGTCCAGGTTCTCCACTTTGGCGGCATCTGCCAGCATAACGGCGCACTGGGGACACGCCACGGCCAGCACCTGGGCATCCGTCGCCACCGCCTCCCGCACCCGGGCCCTGGCAGCCGTATCCAAACCGCTGTCGATAATGCCCGTAAAAACGTTGCCGCCACCGCCACCGCAGCATAGCGCATTTTGGAAACCGCGCTGCATCTCAACCAGCTCCAGCCCCGGAACCGCACTCAGCATTTTGCGGGCCGACCCGTATTCCTGGTTGTGACGCCCGAGATAGCACGAGTCATGATAGGTTACCCGAAGCGGCGGCAGGTCGTCCCGGAACGCCGCCTTTTCCAGAGCGCGCGCAAGTATCTGTGAATAGTGAAACACCTGGTAGTTTCCACCGAGCTGCGGATAATCATTTTTTATGACATGAAAGCCGTGGGGTGAAAGGGTAATGATCTGTTGCACACCGAGCGCATTGAAGGTTTGAATGTTTTTTTCGGCCAGGTGACGGAACAGCTCGGTTTCCCCCATGGCGTGGGCTTCGTTGCCATCCGATATTTCGGCGGCACCCAGGTGGCCGAAGGATATGCCGTTTTGCTTCAAGCAGCGCACCACCGATCGGGCAATTTCCTGTCCCCGCGTGTCAAAAGCGCCGACATCCCCAACGAAAAAGAGATAGTCCTGTTTGCCATATCGCTCAATCTCGAGTCCCTGCGCCCACTGCTCCCGCTTTTTGGGTGACCGTCCGTAGAAATTGCCGGATTGGGTGAGCCGCGTCAGGCAATCCCGGATAGCGGGCGGGACTCGGCCGCCATTGACCAGCTCCGCTTTGGCGGCTGTAAATGCCAGCAGCAGCTGATCTTTAAATTTTGGAAAGGTACAGTGTTCCACACAGTTGCCGCAGCTGACACAGGAAAAAATGATTTCCTGCAAACGATCGGTAAGTTCGATCTTACTTTCCAGCCAGGCACGGAGCAGCCACATCCGGCCTCCCGGAGAATAGGTCTCGAAACGAAATGCCTGATAGGGTGGACAGTTAAAATCAACGTAGTTACCGGGCAATTTACAATAACCGCAGCGAAAACAGCGATGAAGAATTTCTGCATATTGCATCAGCTCACCTGCCAGTTCCCGGGATTCATGATGCCGTTGGGATCCAGTACGGATCGAATCCGGTTCATGAGCGCCAACATATTGGGATCCATTTTGTTGATGATTTCTTTTTGTGCCGGCAACTCGGCTTTCCAGGGGATACCACCC
>JASFPY010000289.1:0-4362 GCA_050115755.1 Desulfobacteraceae bacterium
AACGCCCCGATCCCGCGACTTTTTAGATACCACAATTTGAAAAAAAATGTGATCCATATATAATGGATAAGCGAAATTTTGACAATCAGCTAAAACCTATCTCAAAAATAGTAGATCACGTCCAATAGCAAGGCGTGAGCCGACGCAAAAGCGCAGCATACATGAGTATGTGAGCATTTTAAGGAGGCTCACAACACGGCTATTGGGCGTTAGATGCATTTTTGAGATAGGTTTTAAAAGAAAGGGGATAAAAGTTGGAAAAAAAACGTGTGGGAATCGTTCTATTTGAAGACATCGAGGTGCTCGACTTCTGCGGTCCGTTCGAGGTTTTCTCCGTCGCCCGTCTCAACGAAGACAAACGCAGAGAAGAGCCTTCACCGTTTGACGTATCGCTGGTGGCCGAATATCCTGAGCCGGTCAAGACCAGCGGCAACATGCAGGTCATTCCACATTACACTTTTGAGAACTGTCCTGCCCTGAATATCCTTGTTGTACCCGGTGGCTGGGGCACCCGCAGGGAATTGAAAAACCCGACCATGCTACAATGGCTGCGCACTCGCGCAGCGGAGGTCGAAACACTGACTTCTGTTTGCACCGGATCAATGCTTTTGGGATTCGCCGGCCTGCTGAACGGACGGCATGCGACCACTCACTGGCGATCGTTGAACTGGATGCGTGATGCCTTTCCGCAGGTGACGGTGGAATTTGAAAAACATGTTGTTGAGGACGGCCCCGTGGTGACGTCGGCAGGCATCTCGGCGGGCATCGATATGGCCCTCAAGGTGGTTTCGCGATACTTCGGTGAAAATATCGCGCGGGCGACGGCCCGGCACATGGAGTACCCTTATCCGGACAGCAATGACCGTCGCATACGCCTTTAAGGCTATCCTTAAGAAGATTATTCCGTTACTCTTTCGGTCCGCCGGGTCACAAGGATGATTATCACCAGGGCGGGTATCAATGCCACTACCGAAAGGATACCTCTCGGATAGAACAGGATAAATAGCGCCAGTAGAACGATTACAAACCTTGCAGGAAGGTCCTGGCGTTTAAGTTCAAAAACTCTACCGTGGATTCCGGCGGCTGCTGTCATGCATCCGACAAGCAACACACCCAGAGCCTCCAGCTGCTCCCAGCCGGGCTTTAGCAATAAAATATCCCAATTGAAAATCGCGAATGTCAAAAAGAAAAAAGGCAGCGATATTTGCAGCGTGACCATCATCGTCTTCATAAAGGAAGCACCTGAAATACGGGAGGCTACCGCAGCGACGAGCGAGGTTGGCGGCGAATATTCGGATATGACCGCTATGAAAAACAAGAAGAAATGGGCGACCCAGGGGTTGATCCCGATGCGCGTCATCGGCGGGATGACGACTACGGCTGAGAGGATGTAACAGGCCGAAGGCGGTATGCCCAGCCCCAGAAAAACCCCGATGACGAAGCCCACGAGGATCAGGGCGACGACATGGAATTCGCCGACCCTCGCCAGGATTGCCATCAGTTTAATCATCCATCCACTGACGACGAACAGATTTACCATCACCCCGAGCATGGCCAGCAAGAGAACAAGCGGTGCGGTGACCGCGGCAAAGCCCTCTATGGCTCCGCGTAAACACCTGAGCCATTCTTTTATCCTGTCTAAAATCGTCCCGGGATGGAAAACGATGCGAGACAGGGAAGAGACGATAAATAGACCGAACGCAATGTAAAGTGCGGCTCTGGATGCTTCAATCCAAAGCACACCCATCAAATAGATCAAAACACCGATGAAGGCAAAGAAAATTAATGAGTTGATCACGTCCATTCTGGAGTATTTTTCGATAATGGCGCCCGCTATCAGCTCCGGGCTTTTGCCCTTTCCCCGCAGGAAGCGCGCTGTAAAGAGGTAGACCGACAGGGATATGATGCCGAAGAAAATGAGTGCCGGCGCATATCCGCGGGCGATCACCTCGAAATACGTCACGCCCAGAAAGTCGGCCATGATGAAACCGGCGATGGCCATGACCGGCGGCATGAGCAAGCCGCCCAGCGAAGATGAAGCTTCCACCGCACCGGCGTAAAGCGCGGGAAACCCGGCTTTTTTCATCAACGGGATGGTGTACTGCCCGGTGATGGCGGCATTGGCTGCTCCCGATCCGCTACAGGTCGCAATCGCCATTGAAGTCACCACCGCTGTCTGTGGAATGAGGGTTTTACGTTTGGCAAATATTCCGGTGAACAATTTGATAATCGATTCCTGAACGCCAAATCCCTGTGCAATGCCCAGAAACATGAAAAATGCAGCGATAACGCCCACCCCGATTTGCGAATACGTTCCAAAAAGGCCCAATGAGATTTCAACCGAAGAAGATGTGATCACTCTTGTCCAGCTGACCCCGGGATGACCCAATAATCCCGGGAACATCCAGCCGTAAACGGAATAGAACATGAGAAACAGGATGAGGTAAAAGAGGATGCCATGTTCCCGTCTGGTATATTCGACAATGAGACCCAGAATCATCACCCCTACGATTTTGTCAGGGGTGTTGTAGAAACCCGCCCGGTCGTAAATGAGGGCGTCATACTGCGTGCGTAAGTATATGATGGAAAAGACGCAGATCGCGATGTAGACGCCGGCGATGATAAGATTGAGCTTGAGTCCCAGACGCGGATAAGGCAGCACGCCTTCGACAAAGGAATTCAACACCCACATGATGTAAGCCAACGGGACGAGCGTTACGGCCAGGAGCATGGTTCCCCCCAGGCCGGTTGTAAAATAATGTAACGAAATGATTAAATAGACGATAGTAGCGATCAGATAGGCGGGGACGATGAATTTACGAAGATCAGCCAGTGAATTTGTTGTCTCGGACTCCGGATTTTTTTCCATGGGTTCACTCCCTCACGGTATGGCGCAAGAGGTTGTGAGCTCACCCCTTCTTGGCATTTTACAGGGGTGAGCCCACGCTGATAAATTCTTAACTACCCCTTGTTATTTTCAGAAAGATCATTTGGCTTTCGCTTTAAAGCTCTTTATCGCTTCCTGGATCGTATCTTCGGTGGCTATTTTCCAGGACGAATCCCACAAGCCCTTTTCTTTCAGGTATTTTGCCAGACCCGGATGAATCGGAATCTCGGGTATGCTCTTGATTCCCTGGACCTGAAATCCGGCCACGTCTGCAGCCAGGGGCCCGAAACCCGGATCCAGTTTGGGCAGGGTGGCCGCTTCGGCTTCAAATGCTTTGAGCGCTTCATAAACGGCTTCTGCTGGAAACTTCAGGCCGTGGTGGTAACCGAAGAAAAAAGGCACGCCATAGAGTTCACTCACGCCCAGGTCTCTCGTATATGCCTTCTTTATGTCGATTTTCACCGGCGTAAAACCCGCCGCAGTGAGCTTCTTGATCTGTTCGGGGGTTGGATTGACGCCCTGCAGGGGGCTGGCCACATCAAGCACCTTAATCCAGCCGGCCAGCGATACCAGAGCCGTTGTGTAAGCCGCGGTGGCGTCTATGGTTCCCGCTCTGAGCGCATCGGCAGCCTTTGACATATCCACTTCAACGTGCTCAATATTCAGGCCACAGATGTCCCGCATCGCTCTGAAAATGTTGATATGGTTCATGTATCCCGCTTTGGTCATGTAGATTTTCTTGCCGTCCAGATCCGCCCAAGTCTTAAATTTGTCCTTGTTCTTCGGTAACGTCAATATATGGGTTTCCATGGTGTAGCTCCAGAAAGACTGCACCGGCATTTGCTTGACGTTGGGCTCAAAGCCCTTAAATGGTTTTTGAAACGAGTACAATTTTCTCAACCCCGGCTCAGCCGAATACGTGCTTTCCAGCTCACCGACGAGAAAACTCTTGATATTGGCGGTGGTTGAAACGTACGGGTAAACGGTAACGTCGTAATCCGGCATGCCCCTTCGCAAGAAATCTGACAAAAAGGCGGACACGCGATAACCATAAGCCCCTGGGTTAGAGGTCCCCCATCGCCACATTTTTTTATCAGCTGCCACAGCAGGCCCAGGCAAAGCAAATACCGTTACTAACAGCACAACCAATCCTAAAACCAATCCAAACTTAAGCTTTGTCATTTTTTTCCTCCTTTTGTCTTTATTTCTGATTTAGCATATCTTACCATTTTAGTTGATCTGTATCGAAAAGTACCACCTCCCTTAAAATTTAATTGTGTATTTTGCTCCGGCTGAGCCGGTAAAGGTGAGCACGCGTAAAAAGATCCCAATGATTTGCCCGAGAATCTTGCTTATCCATGTGGCCGCCTGATTTCGCTTTGGTTCATGTTGTTGGCCACGCAGAATTCAATAGTTCAATCGTTTCTAACCATTTTCTAAACATGTTTCAAAATTTTGATAACATACAACAAATT
>JASFPY010000290.1:0-4357 GCA_050115755.1 Desulfobacteraceae bacterium
CTCATTTAAGGAATCTGGCAGATCAGCAAGCACCCGGCTTCACTCTGGGTTGCCGCGCCGAAGCTATCAAAGCATAGACGGGTGAGCTATGGCGAGGCCGGAAATGGCCGATTTTGCATTTTTAGCCTGAATTGTTTGGATTCCCGGCTTGAACGGGAATGACAATAGGGAGGACCAACGCCTGGCGCGCCGTAGCTTTCGCGAAGTCGGGCGCCCCCCTAAGGGCAGCTCATCCTGGCTGCCATCTGAGGTCGGCACGGTGGCGCGGTGTCTGATCCTACGCTCTATGAGCGTCACCACTCAATACAATTTAAATCCTGTAAAAATCAAAAACTCAAAACGAGATATCAATGACTAACAACCTGACATTTAAAATCGGCGACATCGGCCTCGCTTTAGATGGTAAACCGCGGATAAAGCAAAGTGAAATCAGAGCAGCCTATCGTCCGTTTATCAGTAAAGACGACCCAGACATTGCTTTGAGGATGCATATGGATTCTCCTGAAATTCCAGGCGGAGAAAAAATCTTTGACAGTTTGCCGATCTGGGCACTTTACCGTCACAATGATAGCCTGATCATCAAACTTTTTGAAACCATGAACGGATTGAAACGCGCTTTATGCATCCACCGGGATTTTAATCAGGCTGACCTGTATTTTACAGAGCCGAATGGATCTTTTATTGATCCGTTTTTTGGCCCGACAATCGAGCTTCTGATGGTGAACTACCTCGCGCGCATCGGAAGCATAATCGTTCACGCCTGCGGCATCGACCATGGCGGTAAAGGTCTTCTGTTTGTGGGCGAGTCCGGCGCCGGGAAAAGCACCCTGACCAGAATCTGGAACAAAGAGAATGGGGTTGAAATTTTAAGTGACGATAGGATCATTATTCGCAAGATGAATGATCAGTATTGGATGTACGGTACCCCATGGCATGGTGATGCGAAATTCGCATCTCCGGCTAAAGTCAAACTGGAAAAGGTATTCTTTATCAAACATGGCCGGGCAAATTTCATCAAAGCAGTGAGTGGAACCTTTCCGGTGCTGCAATTCCTGAAGGCTTCATTTCCCCCTTACTGGGATAAAAACTGCATGGAATTTGCGATGAAATTTTTCAATGATCTGGTTGCGACGGTACCGTGCCGGGAACTGTCTTTTTTGCCGGACAGCGAGATTGTCAAATTTGTTGATGATTTATTATAATTAACCACAGACCGTCACGAACTAAATGAAATAATTAGCCACGGACCGGTCTACGCTCTGGCGAGCTACGCCCCGGCAGGCCCACACAGATTAAAAATTAGATCTATCACGAAAACACGAAATAAAAAAAACACGAAAACCAAAAAATATTAAAAATTATAAAAACTTTCGTGCTTTTAAACTTTCGTGTTTTCGTGATGAAAGTTTGTGTAAGTCTGCGTCCGTGGCTAATAACAAGTCTGCGCGGTCTGCGTGTGTCTGCGGTTAAAAAACTAAAATGCCATTCATCGAATACCAAATACTGCTGGCAGCCGGCGATATTGAACCCGACGGGGAGCAAAGGCAAAACCTGCTGGAATTAATAAAACATCATTTTGACGAGCATCGACTCGTCGAAATGGCGGTGCGGGAGGGGGTTGCCGGCCTTCTTTATAAAAATCTAAAAAAAAACGGCATCCTGGGATATCTGGGCCACCGGCAGATTGAAAAACTCCAATCGTTTTATTATTCAGCCGCACGCTTGAACCTCAGATTGCTGCATGATCTAAAGGAAATCCTGCAAAAACAATCTAAACCCCGAATCGTGTTATTGCAAGGAATACCCCTTCTGCAGCAAATCTACAAAGATATCGGATTGCGCCCCCTGACGGATATCGATCTCTGGGTTCTGCCTGAATATTTCGCTGAGGTTGAAAGTGCACTAGCAAAACTGGGTTATCGAAATGATCCGTTCTACCCGAAGACCTTTAAAAGAAATTCCACGCTTATCGACGTGAATACCCACCTTTTATGGGCAGATCGTATCAAAAGCAGACGCTTCCTCATAAATGCAGGTCAGGAAGACATCTATGAGAACTGTCGGGCCATTGATATTGAAGGCGAAACCGCTAAATGTCTGAGCCGGGCAGACCAAATCATATACCTGAGCCTGCATACATTTAAGCATAATCTGGAGCGATTGATCTGGCTGGTGGATATTAAAAATTTGCTGAAACGATGGGAGCCTTCCGATTGGACGGCTCTTGCCAAACGATCAACGGAGCTGGGCATAAAACATGTCGTAAGGTATATCCTGTTTTACCTCGATCACCTCTTTGGATGGGAGCTGCCCCCGGATGCACGGACGATTTATAACTGCACAAAAATAGGTTATCTGGAAAGACACATCCTGCGGAAACGGTTGATGGGAAATCCGTTGCCGGTATGGGGTCCGCTAATACTTTTGCCTTTCGATAAAAGTTTGTTCAGGCGGGTATCTTTTATCCTCGAAAACCTGTTTCCCAGACCACAGGTTTTGAGGCAAATATTTGTAAAAGCGCCGGATTTCAGCGCCTGGCAACTTTATCTAAAAAGGGCAAGGCAGTTATTGGCGCATACCAAAAATACCTGATTATCTGATGTGCCAAACCAGATTATAGAAAGAGTGCGTTAGGACCAATCAATTTTGCAGGACAAGTTCGACTCTGCGGTTTAATGCGCGTCCGGCTTCATTTTCGTTGGACGCCCGATTCATCTTAAATCCAAATCCCTTCGGAAACAGACGATCTTTTTCAATTCCTTTTTGTACAAAGTAACTTTTGACTGTTCTGGCGCGTTTTTCGGACAATCTTTGATTATATGCAGCAGTGCCGACATTATCGGTGTGGCCCTTTATTTCAATTTTCGCGTCCGGGTTTTGCTTTAACATGACTGCAATTTCATCCAGATCAGAATAATACCGAGACTTAAGCTCAAATCTATCAAAATCGAACAGAATATTGTCTAAATTGCCGGCCAGATCTTTGTGGATTGCATATCCATTAATTACTGTTCCGTTCGTGCTGTTTTGATCCGCGTTGTTAACCACTTTAACCACAGTTGTTTGCGCTGGACAGCCGTCCTGGCCAACGGTAACGCCGTTGGGTGTATCGGGACATATATCTGCAAAATCAGGGATTCCGTCTCTGTCGCCGTCTTTTTCCAATCGACCGCTATTGCCGAATTTGTTTAAAATCATTTTGGGTGCGTTAAACTGAATGCTTTTTAAGCTGGATCTTGTCAGCGTTAATTCAGAGACGGCATCCGGCGCCAGGCGAATTCGATTTTGTTTTAAGGTCCCGCTGATAAGATCACCATTTTCAAGCAGGATGGTTGTATTTGCACGATAATCTTCGGTAAATTCTATTCGATTGATTTCACCGGGTTGAATCGAATCAGCATTATAATTAGCCTGAATTTCGAGCGCGGCGTCTAAAACCCTGCCGGAAAATCGGTCGTTGTTTTTCATGGTAAATATCGTGGTTGTTATCGGATAACTCGGCTCCCGAGTTTCCCGCTTAATCCTCTGGATCTGTTCTTTGCCCAGCGATCTTTGTTGTCCGTCTTCCTCTATAAATTCAATGTTCTCATTCAACAGGGTGCCGCTGAATCGATCATTGTTGATGGTTTCAAGCGTCCAGCGGCCAATGGGTTCTTCTTTATAATCAATGCTCTTTAAAAGCGCATTTTTAATGCTGACCCGGCCATAGCGTGTCTGAACACTGAAGGCGGGGTTTTGAATGGTTCCGATAAGTTTATCACCGTTTTTGATATAAACGAAATCCGCCTGACCCAAAGCCGGGTATATTAACGAAAATACAGCCAGAACAATAAAAGTCCCCATAATTTTATTCATCGGTCTTGTGTCTCCTAATGTTAAAGGTGGTTTTTTTATTATATCGGCTAAATATTCAAATACTTAACAAAAATTGCGATGGAATGGAGGCCGTATTGCTTTTTGGGGAAGTTGCCAAGTGGATATTGATTATTTTTATAATGATTTCAAATGATTATAGAATATTTTGGTTGACCTGTCAAAATTCATCAATGTGCTTATCCGTGAAGTCAAAGTTACCATAAGCACCATTGTGGGAGCGGCTTCCAGCCGCGTTTGTCAAATATATGTTCCGATTGACTTAACAAATTATTCAAAAGTCATTGCAAGCGAAGCAAAGCAAGCTCTCAGGGTGTCCAAAAGATTGCTTCGTCACTATGCTCCTCGCAATGACAGATTAGCGGAACATTTTTTTTAACAGTCATTATAAATGATCGCGGCTGGAAGCCGCTCCCACAAAACGGTGATCGAGGTAAAAAATGTTTTCAGACCAATAGTGAGAGGATAAAGATGGCCAGGTTGC
>JASFPY010000291.1:0-4351 GCA_050115755.1 Desulfobacteraceae bacterium
CATGATTGAGGGGTATATCTCTTAGAAGTTCTGGTATTTGTGTGCGGTGGCCTGTTGTATATTGCAGGATAATAATTATATTATTCAATTGGGGCTTTTTTGGCCCTGGAGCAACGGCCGACGAACGAAAAACAACGGACAAAATCATGTTTACCGGAATTATTGAAGGTCTGGGGACCATTGGCACCATAAGGCCCAGCGGCCAGGGAAAGCGTCTGACGATTGAGGCCGATTATGCCCTGGATGGAACCAAAATCGGCGACAGCATAGCGGTGAACGGGGCTTGTCTGACAGTTGTAAAAATCAGCGGTTCAAAGTTTGAAGTGGATCTTTCTCCCGAAACGCTGGCAACGTCCACTTTTGCCAAGGCCAGGCAGGGCGATCGCTTGAACCTTGAAAGGGCAATGCGATTGTCCGATCGCATTGACGGGCATTTGGTTCTGGGTCACGTTGATGGTATCGGGATCATTGAGCAGCAGGAGAAAATGGGAAATGCCATCGGACTTACCATTGCCGTGCCCGAGGCCCATTCGCGATATATGATCCATAAAGGCTCGGTCGCCGTTGATGGCATCAGTTTGACCATCAACAGCTGCGAACCCGGAAGCTTTACGGTCAGTATTATCCCGTATACCGGCCGATTAACGACAATTAACATGAAAAAAACGGGAGACCCGGTAAATATCGAAACCGATATGATCGGCAAATATGTTGAACGCTTTACCCGGGGTGAGTCGACCCATGACCGTGAAAAAACGGCGGCATCCCGCGGCATCGATATGGCGCTTTTGGCCAAGTCCGGGTTTTTATAAGCTTTTTACCGCAGAGACGCAGAGTTCGCAGGGATTATTATTTTTTGTTTGATTCTCAGCGCACTGCACACCGCGCCTGCCATCGTCCGCCTGATGCGGAATTTGCTGAGGTGGGCGGGTTTGCGGTGAATACTAAAAAAGAAAACTTAGGAGATTGATAACCCATGCCACAATTGACAATTGAAGAAGCCATTCAAGATATCAAAGATGGCAAGATGGTCATCCTGGTGGATGATGAGGATCGTGAAAACGAGGGCGATCTGTGTATGGCGGCTGAAAAAGTGACGCCAGAGGCCATCAACTTTATGGCAACCTACGGCAGAGGTCTTATTTGCCTTGCTATGACCCCTGAAAAATGCGATGCCCTGGATCTGCCCCCGATGGTGGACAATAATACCTCACCTTTTGGAACCGGTTTTACCGTATCGATAGAAGCCCGTTGCGGAGTCAGTACCGGTATTTCAGCGCATGACCGTGCGACCACTGTTTTGACGGCCGTTGCCGACGATTGCCGACCACGGGATCTGGTGCGGCCGGGCCATATATTTCCGCTAAGAGCAAAAAGCGGTGGGGTGATCGTGCGGGCCGGTCAGACGGAAGGTTCGGTGGATCTTGCCCGATTGGCCGGTTTGACAGCCGCCGGGGTGATTTGTGAAGTTATGGACGAAGACGGAACGATGGCGCGTATGCCGGCGCTGAAAAAGTTCAGTGAAAAACACGGGGTCGGTATCTGTACCATCGAAGATTTAATTGAATACCGGATGCGCACGGAGTCCTTTGTTCGCCGGGCGGCAGAGACGGTGATTCCCACCGCCATCGGCGGTGAATTAAAAGCCATCGTGTATGAAAACGATGTCGATAATCTTTTACACATCGCCATGGTTAAAGGTGAAATTGATTCTGAAACGCCGGTACTGGTGCGGGTGCATTCCGAGTGCCTGACCGGAGACATTTTCGGTTCCCTGCGGTGCGATTGCGGCCCGCAGCTGCACCGGGCCCTGCAAATGATCGAACAGGAACAAAGAGGCGTTCTGCTTTACATCCGACAGGAGGGCCGTGGCATCGGGCTTGTCAACAAAATCAAGGCATACGCTCTCCAGGACCAGGGGCTGGATACCGTCGAAGCCAATGAAAAACTCGGATTTAACCCGGACATGCGCAATTATGGTATCGGGGCGCAAATTCTGGTCGACCTCGGGGTCCGCAAAATGAGGCTGATGACCAACAATCCTAAAAAAATAGTGGGCCTTGACGGTTATGGGCTCAGCATTGTGGAGCAGGTTCCGATTGAAGTCCCGGCCAATGAGCACAACAAGTGTTATCTGGAATGTAAGAAATTAAAAATGGGGCATCTGCTGAACATTGATGTAACACCCTCAGGGGTTGCGGACAAAACCCGGTAAATATGATTCCGGGCAATTGCCGGTTTATCCACGGTCAAAGGGTAATCTTGCCCCGTAAAAATGAATTTTGCGCCCCTGGTGTCTAAACTCTCTTCTGAAAGGAGCTTTTATGGCTAAGACTCTTGAAGCTCATTTAAATGCAAAAGGTAAAAAGTTTGCCATCGTGGTGAGCCGATTCAATGATTTTATAACCGAAAAACTTTTAAGTGGCGCCCTGGACGCCCTGCTGCGTACCGGTGCCGAAGACAGCGACATCCAGGTTGTAAAGGTACCCGGCTCTTTTGAGATTCCATTAGTCGCCAAAAAAATAGCAAAAAGGAAAGGACTGGACGCTATTATTTGCCTGGGTGCGGTTATCCGCGGCGCAACACCCCATTTTGATTATATCAGTGCCGAGGTGTCCAAAGGTATTGCCCAGGTCAGTCTAGAATCTGAAGTGCCGATTATTTTTGGCGTTATCACCACCGATACCATAGAACAGGCCATTGAACGCGCAGGCACCAAAGCCGGCAACAAAGGCTGGAGCGCAGCTATGGCTGCTGTCGAAATGGCGAATCTGCTGGAAGTAGTGGGCTAGTTTTAGTCATGGGGATCCGTCGCAGAGCGCGAGAGTTGTCTATGCAGGCGCTCTTTTCTATGGATGCCAACCAGGACGCATCGCCGCAGATGCTGGAACTTTTTTGTGAGAATTTTACCCCGCCAAAAAGGGCGCTGCCATTTTTCACGAAACTGGTCAACGGGGTTCTAAAAGCCAAGCCTCAAATCGATGCCCTTATAGAGCGCTTTTCCAAAAACTGGAGCGTACAGCGTATGGGCTGTGTGGACCGCAATGTCATGCGGATCGCTGTATTTGAAATGCTGTTTTGCTCAGACATCCCGCCCAAGGTTTCCATTAACGAAGCCATTGATATAGGTAAAAAATTCGGCACCGAAGACTCCGGGGCGTTTATTAACGGCATTGTTGACAGCATCCGCATCGCGATTGAAAAAGGAGAAGTGCAGGCTCAACCGCTGGAAATTAACACTGAATGATGCAGGCTTGGTTTATGGTTAAACGCTATTGATTGAATTATATTGCGGATATCGGATTTCGGATTGCGGATTGTAAAGAGCAGGGCGCCAATTGCAAAGGAACCAAGCCGAATAGAAGAGCAATTCTAATCCTTGCGCTTCTTCATTACCTTCCTGTGAACCACTCTGACCGATCATCCACTTAGCCGGGCAGGGCGTAACGCAGGACTCGCAAATGCAAGAAAAATCCGCAATCCGCAATCTAAAATTAGACTCAGGAGGTTGATTCGATGATCATCAAGACGTTACCTGTTGGGCCGATTATGGCAAATTGCTTTATTGTGGGCTGCAGAGAAACTTTGGAAGCAGCCGTTATTGATCCGGGTGATGAGACAGACAAGATTCTGCATTCGCTGGCCGAGTCAAATTTAAAAGTCAAATTCATCATCAACACCCATGGGCATTTTGACCATGTCAGTGCCAACAAAGGCGTCCATGTGGCGACTAAAGCGCCCATTTTAATTCATGCGCTGGATGCACCGATGCTGGAACAAATATCCGCAAGCGCTGCTAATTGGGGCCTTTCAGCAGAAAACTCACCTTCCCCTGATCGCACCGTAGAAGAGGGTGATACGATCACCTTCGGAAAAATTACGTTTAAAGTGATCCACACCCCGGGGCACACGCCGGGCGGAATTTCTCTTTTTGCCGATGGTCATGTTTTTGTGGGGGATACGCTATTTGCCGGCTCCATAGGGCGTACCGATTTTCCGGGAGGGGATTTCGGAACCCTGAAATCCAGTATTCAGGATAAACTCTTTTTGCTGGGAGATGATGTACGGGTCTATACCGGACACGGGCCGGAAACCACCATTGGACATGAAAAGCGGACGAACCCTTTTGTGGGTGTCAATGCAATGTATTAGGGGCCAACGTTTTGAGTGCTGGGTTTCAGGTGCCGAGTGTCAGGCTTTCAGTTGCAGTATTGGACAACACCCGAGAACGAGGACGACGACGCGTAAGATGAGCAGAATAAAATATCGTCCTCGTCCTCGGACTCGATAACTGAATGAAACCGAGGTTAATGTGATCTGGTGCTTGGGATTCGGGATTTTATAATTAGGC
>JASFPY010000292.1:0-4339 GCA_050115755.1 Desulfobacteraceae bacterium
ACCACCTTGAGTTTTTTGGCGGCTTCCAGCAGCTCTTCGGTAACCTTGGTGGCACTGCGAATAACCAACGCATCGTAATCTCCGATAATTTTTTTGAGCGCATCGGGCTCAAGACCGGTATTCACATCCACTTCGAATCCCGGTTCTTCTTCAAACATTTTAACGCCAGCTTCTCCAAGATTGTCACTGATCAAGACTTTCATGGCATGCTCCCCCGTTTCTTTGATCTTAGTGTAACGATTAAACGTCTGGTGGACTTTTGGCGGAATGAAGCGAATGGATATGCATAATCTCACAGAATCTCAAAACGCTTCTGTAATTGTGACATCTGGGTTAGAAAAAATGTGAAAAGGCCGAATCGATGAACGAATCCGGTAACTTTTCAGAAATGAATGCCATTACCGGCTTGACACACTTTTGTATACGGTATACAAAAACCTGTCAAGGAAATTATCCGGGGCTTTTTTGAGATTCTTTACCTTAATTTTGCAAAAACGGAAAGGAATGGTAAAAATGAACGCTGTCAAAAAACTCTATCAAACGGCATTGAACCCTTTGTTGATTGAACCCTCAAGATCGCTGCCGGATGAAATCGCCGTTATCGGCGCCGGCACCATCGGCCCGGATATCGGCTATTATCTGAAAAGCGCCATGCCGGACAGCAGGCTTTATCTGGTGGATGTCGTTGAAAAGCCGCTGCAGCTGGCGGAACAGCGCATTGCCGGATATACGGATAAAGCCATCGACAAAAAAAAGATGAAGCCCGAAAAAGCTGCAGCTGTCCGTAATAATATTGTCTACACTACCGACTACCAGCAGATTAAAAGCTGCCAGCTGGTTATTGAAGCTGCCACCGAATCCATTCCGCTTAAACAAAAAATCTTTGAAACCGTTGAAAATATCGTCAGCGCCGATACCATCATCACCTCAAACACCTCTTCAATTCCGGCTGACAGAATCTTTTGCCATATGAAAAATCCCCAGCGCACATCCATTACCCACTTTTTTGCCCCGGCCTGGAGAAGCCTTCCGGTTGAAGTCATTGCCTGGGAAAAAGGCAGTCAGGAAACGCTGGATTACCTTTTCTGGTTTTTTGCCAAAACCGGCAAAGCACCCATCATTACCGATAATGCCATCTGTTTCGTATTGGACCGCATCTTTGACAACTGGTGCAATGAATCCGCCTATTTATTGGATCAGGCAACCGCCAGCCAGATTGACAAGGTCGCTGAAGAATTCGTCTTTGCCGGGCCATTTTTCGTCCTGAACCTGGCCAACGGTAACCCGATTATCATTGAAACCAACAGCCTGCAGATGGAAGAAGGCGATCATTACCGGCCCGCATCCATCCTGGCGTCGGTGGATCGCTGGCACACACACCGACCCGGCAGCCCCGTCGACGTTTCAGAAGCGGTAAAGTCCGCCGTCCGTGACCGCCTGCTGGGTATCCTGTTTTCACAATCTTTCGATATTATCGACCGCGGAATTGGAACCAAAGCAGATCTCAACTTCGGCTGTCAGGTGGCTTTAGGGTTCCGTAAAGGCCCGCTGGATCTGATGCGGGATCTGGGAGATGATGAAGTCAGGCGGATCATGGACCGTTTTCAGTCTGAAAGACCGGGCTTTCCGATGCCGCAGCAAGCCCTTGAGGCATATCAGGACTTTAAACGCTTCGTCCTGGTCGATGACATCGGCGGCGTCAAAGTGATCACCATCCGCCGTCCCCAGGCCATGAATGCCCTCAACGACGAGCTGACAGACGAGATTCTGTCCGTTTTCAAGGAATTCGAAGATGATCCCGCGGTAAAGGGATTTGTCATCACCGGTTACGGAACCGCCGCCTTTTCGGCCGGAGCGGACATCGGCAAATTTCCGGAAATGCTCGGCGATGCGCGTGCCTCAGCGCAGTATGCCAGGGATTGCGCCAAAGTCCAGATGTATATGGATCAAATGCAAAAACCTGTGGTGGCGGCCGTCAATGGCTTTGCCCTTGGCGGCGGGCTGGAAATGGCCATCCGCTGTCACGCCATTGTCGCTATCCAAAACGCAAGCTTTCAGTTCCCGGAGATCACGCTGGGGATCCTGCCGGGTATCGGCGGCTGTGTGGTGCCCTACCGCAAATGGCCCCAGGGAGCCGAGCTGTTTCATGAAATGATTTGTCTGGGCCGGCCGCTCAAAGTCCAGGAAGCCGCCGATATCGGCATGGTAAGCAAAATCGTGGATGATTACGCTGAGTTGATTTCAGCAGCTGTCGAGACCGTCAACAACCTCGAGGGCAAAATAGCCCGTATTCCGGAAGGCAAGGTTGACATTCCAGAATTCAAAATTCCGCAGGAGCCCAAATCAGGCAAACTGGCGCTCAGCAAAGAGGCTGTATCGCTCACCGTGAAAGTCGTCCAGGACGGCGCTGCAGCTGCAAATTTCAACGATGCCCTTGAAGTCGGATATAGCGGATTTGGAGAAATTGCCTGTACGGATGCCGCTAAAGAGGGTATTTCAGCTTTTCTTCAAAAGAGACCGCCGAATTTTGTGAAATAACTTTAACAAAAGGTTCAGAGGTTCAAGGTTCTGGGTTCCGAGGTTTTAGGTTGCGGGTTGTGCGTGTGGAGTAAGCCATCCGCCAGAAGCCAGCAGCCTGGTATCTGTTTTCTGGCCGCTAACCTGTGAACCTTGAACCTGAAGGCCGAAGGCCTTACTGTGTGTTTTCCTGGGTCTTGCTTCGCTTAATGCTTTCCAGGCGCTCGTAAAGCGTTTTTGCTTTTGTGAGGTTTTTGTTTACATCTTTGTAATTCGGATCAAGTGCGGAGACCGACTCCCACTCCTGAATGGCTTCAGCTAATTTCTGATCGCCGAAGTAGGCAAGCCCCTTTTCATAGTGAACTTCCTTGTAAGTGTCTTCACTTTTCTGGATATTCTTCTGGCACAGCTCACAGTTTTTATTATATTGCAGCGCCGCTTTGAACTCATCTCTGGCAGCCAGATAATCCTCTTTGCCAAACAGAATCAATCCCTGTTGAAAATGTGATTTTTCAAGATATTCGCGCACCCCGGAATCATTTGGGTCGTTTTTGGCAACTGATTTAAATTTAGCAATGGCTTCCTTGAATTTTTTTTGATTGTATAATGCGATCGCTTCATCGCGCAGGTTTGCGCGGCTCATTTTCTCGATTTTATCAAGGTAATCCCGGCAATCCGGGCAGTTTTTGTTGTATTTAAGGGAGGCTTCAAATTCTTTTTCAGCCTGAGAATAGGCTTTATTATCAAAGGACTGGCGCCCTTTATCATAATAGACAAGTGCCATATAGTTCAGCGCCTTTTGATCATCCGGATTAACGCTTAAGACTTTATTTAATTCAATGATGGCATCTGAATATTCTTTGTTTTCATAGAGTTCAATGCCGAGTTCAAGATAATTGACTGCCTGGTCTTCTACTGTGACGGGCTTTTCGCTGACTTGTGCTTCTGTCAACGGTTTGTCTTTGGGCAATGCAACCATTTTTGCTTCTTCCGCGCCACCCTCTACCAAAAATGGCAGCCCCTCGACTTCAGGGATCTTAAGCTTCTGGCCCACCCGCAAGCTGGTTCCATCCAGTAAGTCGTTGAATTTGGCAATCACATCAAATTTGCTGAAATCGCCGTAATACATCTCGGCCAGCTTTGAAAGGCTTTCCTCAGGCTGGACCGTATGGATGATATAGCGTTTAACCGTTATAATTTCTGCAGGCAATGCTTCAGCCGTCTCACCGGAATCCGTCTTGATCTCCCCGGGATCGGTAATGATCGGAACGCCTTCAATAACGGGAATTTTAATTTCCTGACCGACCCTAACCTGGGTGGCATCCTCCAGCTCATTGTATTCAGCTATAAAATGAAACTTTCGATAATCGCCATAATAACGGTCGGCCAATGTTGAAATACTTTCGTCTGGTTGAACGGTGTGGACAATATATCTTTTGACCCTCCCCAAATCTTTGCTGGTGGCTGTTAGTTTTGCTTTTGCATTCGCATGGTCGGGATTATATCGCAGCGCCGTTAAAAATTCTTTGCGAGCCGAACTGTATTCGCCTTTGTTATAAAATTTAATACCGCTTTTGTAATGCTCCTCAGCCAGATCTTTAAGCTGAGGCTCGAACGCTGCAATTTTTTGTTGAGCCAGCTGATTTTCAGGATCCACAGTGAGAACAAGTTTGTATTGCTTCAAAGCCTCAACCAGATCACCCTGTTCCTCGAATTGCTGTGCTTTTTCGGTATACTCTTTGGCAAGTGTTTCGGGAGATTTGGTACCGTCTGTCGCGCATCCCACCACCAGGAAAAGCAAAAGGACGACGCTGATAATTTC
>JASFPY010000293.1:0-4338 GCA_050115755.1 Desulfobacteraceae bacterium
GTCGTAACACAACACAAGGAGATAAAGATGGCATTAACCGGTATTCAGATTTTTAAATTATTGCCGAAAACCAACTGCAAGGAATGCGGCGTTCCAACCTGTCTGGCATTCGCCATGAATCTGGCTTCGGGTAAGGCGGAACTGGATAGCTGCCCGTATGTCTCGGATGAGGCCCGGGAACAACTCGCGGAGGCCTCGGCACCGCCTATCCGGCCGGTGGCCGTTGGAAAGGGCGTTCGTGCCGCCTCCACGGGGGGGGAAACCGTTCAGTACCGTCATGAAAAGACGTTTTACAACCCCACCCTGCTGGCCGCTCAAGTCGGATCCGACATTGCCGAGTCGGAGCTCGAAACCAAATTAAAGGCCTGGAATGCATTTCAGTTTGAACGGGTCGGATTGAATCTTCGGCCGGAACTGGTGGCCCTTAAAGATGTCAATGGCGACAAGGATGCATTTGCCAATGCCGCCAGGAAAATTGCCGAAACCTCTGAGTTCAATCTGCTGCTCATGACCGAAGATCCGGGCGTTATGAAAGCGGCCGTCGATGTATGCGGATTCAAACGGCCCCTGATGTATGCCGCCACGGACAACAATGTTGCTGAGCTGGGCGCGCTGGCCAAGGAAAAAGATTTACCCCTGGCGGTACGGGCCGATTCGGTGGAGGGCCTGGTTCCACTGACCGAAAAACTCACCGAGATGGGTGTGAAAAATATTGTTCTGGATCCGGGCTCCAGGGAAATCAAGCAAGCCCATCAGGATCAGCTGGCGATCCGTCGGGCGGCTTTAAAGGATTTGAACCGATCGGTGGGCTATCCGACCATCACCTTTCCATGCGAGATGGCCGCCAATCTGGACATGGAGACTTTGATCGCCGGGACATTTATTGCCAAATACGGCGGCATCGTCGTTCTTTCGGATTTTACCGGTGAAAGCCTGTTTCCACTCTTGCTGGAACGCCTCAATATTTTTACAGATCCCCAGCGACCCATGACGGTAACCGAGGGCATCTATGAAATCAATAATCCGGATGAAAACTCACCGGTACTGGTCACCACGAATTTTGCACTGACCTATTTTATTGTTTCCGGTGAAATCGAGGGCAGCCGAGTGCCAACCTATTTGCTGATCAAGGATTCCGAAGGGCTTTCGGTGATGACAGCCTGGGCTGCCGGGAAATTTGCCGGTGATGACGTCGGCATGTTCGTAAAGAAATGCGGCATTGCAGACAAGATCAAAAATCAGGAAATCATCATTCCGGGATATGCCGCAGCCATTGCTGGTGATGTTGAGGAAGAATTGCCCGGCTGGACGGTTACGGTCGGCCCCAGAGAAGCCGCTCATATCTCCGGGTTCCTTAAGGACAGATAAAACTAAATGTAATAATGTAATAATGGAATAGTGGAATGATGGAATAATGGGTTTTTATGAATTTTATCCTTAATTCCAGGAGGGGCGAAGCCCCTACCTCGTGGGAGGGAGGGTGTATGTATTTAATCGGAGAAAGCTTAAACGTCATATCTAAAAAGATCGGTACCGCCTTCAAAGAACGGGATCCCAAGCCGATCCAGGAAGAAGCCCTTTTCCAGAAGGAAAAGGGGATGGATTACATCGACATCAACCTCGGTCCGGCCAAAAAAGACGGCCATGAGCTGATGCCCTGGGTGGTGCAGACCGTGCAGGAAGTCGTGCCGGATGTGCCGCTCGCATTGGATACGTCCAACATCGATGCCATTGAGGCCACCCTCAAGGTCTATAAAGAAACGCCCCAGCCGCCGCTGATTAACTCCATCATGGTCCGCCCCGAGCGGTATGAACGCATGGTTCCGTTGGCCGCAGAGCACAATGCGGACTTCATTGCGCTGATGTGGGGGCCGGAAGGACTGCCGCGGGATGAAAACGAACGGGCGGCGCTGTGCGTTGAGCTGGTTTATTTTGCCAATGAAGCCGGTATCCCCAACGAAAAGATCTGGGTCGACGGCATCGTTACCCCCGTCAACATTCAGCAGCCGCAGCTCATGAGTTTGATGGCATTTCAGGAAATGTTGCCCGAAATCACACCGGGGGCCAAAAGCACCTGCGGTCTGTCAAATATCTCGAACGGACCACCGGACCATTTGCGGCCCATTTTGAATCAGACCTATATGGTCATGCTCGAAAAATATGGTATGTATTCCGTTATTGCCGATCCGCAGGATGACACGCTGATCGATATCGCCAAGGGCAAGCGCCAGGACATTGTTGATCTGATATACGGGATGCTGGACGGCAACGAGCCCGATATGGGTTCGCTTTCCCAGGAACTGCAGAATTACGCCAAGACCGTTAAGGTAATCCTTGGCAAGACGCTGTATTCGGACTCATGGCTTGAACTTTAAAAGCCCTATTGATTGTTGTGCATTAAAAAGCCTCTCCTGGTTTGGGCGGGGCTTTTTTATCGTCGGCTAGTTGTTAGTTGTCCGTTGTCCGTTGAGCCAAAATAAAGTTTAGTTTTGAAATGGGTTATAAATTTCCAACGAACAACTGACCACGGACAACTGACGGTTGGTTGACAAGCCAAATGTCTCTGAATAATAATTATTTAAAAGATCCTTGTATTTCTGAATTAGAGACCGTATGCCCCGCATCGATGATTATAAAACCGCCAGGCAGCTGGCCATCGAAAAACTGGTAACTGAATCTCTCGACACGATCTTACAGCGAACCGGGTTCGAATCCGTGGCGGACGATCAGTTTCGGGTTCCCTTTCTCAACCGGGCATATCGCATCAGTTTCCCTGAATTTACATTCGAAGATGAAGCGGATTCACAAGAAGAGGTGCCGATTCAGGAGCAAATTCTGATTTTGCATTACATGCTGTCTCCCGCACCCTCACCGTCAACCGATAATTGGATATCCTACCGTGAGATTCCCGGTGCGTCGTTCTACTACAGCACTTTTGTCAAACGCGCGATCGACCCGTTAAAGAAGGTTTTCGGTCAAAATATAGACGATTTTATACGAGCCGCTGATACCATCGGTGGTAAAGCCATTGATACCGGAGACGCGGGATATGAATTCAGGCTGTTTCCCAACATACCCGTACGGCTCATTTTATGGGCCGGCGATGAGGAGTTTCCGGCTGAGGCCAATGTGGTGTTTGATGAAAATATCGGCAGTATGCTATCGCCGGAAGATATCGCCTGGCTGGCAGGAATGCTGGTGTACCGGCTCATAGCGCTGTCGCGGTAACTTTTCTCAGAAAGAATCCTTTTATCTGACAGTGTCTCACGAGGCATTAGTGGTTGGTAGCCGAGCACGAGGACGAGTACGGCGATGTGAACAAAATATCGTCCTCGTCCTCGAGCTCGTCTTCGAAAACCGATCGCCCGCCCCTGAACCCCTTGTGTTTTCTTGAAATTGCACCTCATCTTTGATACGCTGGTCAAGGTTTGGAGGTTCAAGAACGTGTTCGATTGGTTTTATTTGTTTCATTGGTTGAAGTGGCTGGTTAAAACAGAACGAATTGAACAAATTAAACCAATAAAACCAATTAAACAGGCGCAACACTTGCCAGCTACCTGGCACCTGAAGTCTGAACCTTTGAGCCTTGGACCCTGAGTCCCTGGGAAATTGAAGCCTTGAAAGTTAAATCCAAAGCCCTTGAAATCAATCTGGCCGATTATCATGTTGATGTGGCCATCGATGAAAAATATGCAATCCTTCAGGAAGTGATGTCTAAATATTTCGGCCTGATGGAAGGTTTGAGCACCCTCCTGAAAGAGCTCTCCCATCCCTATAAAAATTGGCGTTTTATTGTGGCAGAAACCCGGAAATATTCTCTTGAATATTTTCACTTGATTAAAAACCATCCCAAAGGGCCGGCGGCAGCAAATCTCTTCAGCGACATATTCTTTGATGCTGTGGAGTCGGATGTTGAAATGGATGTGAAGGTCGATGCCATTGATAACCTTCAGCTGTTTCTGCATAAAGTCGTAAAAGAATCCGATTCGGAGCTGGAGACATTTTTGCCGTTTATCAACAGCGTCTTTTTGCGAATCGCCAATGTGCCCGACGATCTTTTTGCCCTTTTTACCCGCAGCTATTATCAAATCAACCGGTTGGCTGAGGCCTTTTTAATCCGTGCGCCTAAAACCGATAGTGTTTTTGATGCCATCAACCGGCTGTTGATAAAATTTTATAAATTTACCTATGATTATTGGTTGGGAGAACGGGATCCCCGGCCATGGTTTGAGGCGGAGGTAAACGAAATTGAGCCGCACAATTCATACGGAAAATTTTTTGAACCCATTTCCCATTCCCAACTGGAAGACTGGCGGCACCGGCTGGACCGGATTGCAA
>JASFPY010000294.1:0-4324 GCA_050115755.1 Desulfobacteraceae bacterium
GCTTCGATATTCGGATTTATCGGGGCTTTATGTTATTAAATTTAGTTGTGCATCTAGTGACAAAGGGAGGATCAAATGCCGACACAACTCGACCAACTGTGTGTCAACACAATTCGAATGCTTGCTGCCGATGGCGTTGAAAAAGCCAGATCGGGCCATCCCGGCATGCCTATGGGAGCTGCCGCCATGGCCTATGTTCTCTGGACGCGCTTTTTGCGGCACAATCCCCGTAATCCCGGCTGGCCCGACCGGGACCGCTTTGTGCTGTCGGCCGGCCATGGCTCAATGCTGCTTTACAGTCTTTTGCATCTGAGCGGTTACGATTTATCCCTCGAAGCGCTTCAAAATTTCCGCCAGTGGGGAAGCAAAACCCCCGGCCACCCCGAACACGGCCTCACACCGGGAGTGGAGACCACTACCGGCCCTCTGGGACAGGGCTTTGCCAACGGTGTGGGAATGGCCCTTGCCGAGCGCTACCTGGCGTCGCGTTTCAATCGGCCGGGTCATCTGATTGTGGACCATTTTACCTATGGTATTGTCAGCGACGGGGATCTTATGGAGGGTATCTCTCATGAGGCGGCATCACTGGCCGGGCACCTGGGCCTGGGCAAGCTGATTTATTTTTATGACGACAACCACATTTCCATCGAGGGGGATACCGATCTCGCATTTAGCGAAAACCGCACCGGCCGTTTTGTGGCTTACGGCTGGCATGTCCAGCGGGTCGACGACGGCAACGATCTGGATGCGCTTGAGCAGGCACTGGATGCGGCCCGCAAAGAAACCGAACGGCCATCGCTGATTGCCGTTCGAACCCACATCGGCTATGGAAGCCCCGGCAAACAGGATACAGCCGGCGTCCATGGGGAGCCCCTGGGGCCTGAAGAGATCAAGCTAACCAAAGACAACCTGAAGTGGCCCCGGGAGCCGAGTTTTCTGATTCCGGATGAAGTCCTGGCACAATTTCGTCAGGCTGTTGATGAGGGCCGCAAACTGGAAAGCCGCTGGCAGGCAGCGTTTGAAGCCTATCGGGAAAATTTTAAAGCGCAGGCTGCTGAATGGGACAGCTGGATGAACGGCCGGCTACCGGATGGCTGGGAAAATGATATTCCGCTGTTTGATCCTGATGAAAAGGGAACAGCAACGCGTGTGGCCTCAGGAGAGGTGCTCAATGCCATCGCGCCGAAAATCGGGAACTTGATCGGCGGCTCGGCCGACCTGGCGCCTTCCACCAAAACGCTGCTCGGCGGTGAAGCCGACTACCAGGCCGGGAATTATGCCGGCCGCAATCTGCGTTTCGGTGTAAGAGAACATGCCATGGGCGGTATTTTAAACGGCATGGCGTTGCATGGCGGTTTAATTCCATACGGGGCTACGTTTTTGGTTTTTTCTGACTACATGCGGCCCGCCATCCGTCTGGCGGCTTTGACAGAATTAAAGGTCATATATGTGTTTACCCATGACAGTATCGGCCTGGGTGAAGACGGCCCTACCCATCAACCGATAGAACAAATGGCCTCCCTGAGAGCAATGCCAAACCTCATTGTCATTCGGCCCTGCGATGCCAATGAAACCGCAGAGGCCTGGCGGGCAGCCATCAGCCGCCGGGACGCCCCGGTGGTCCTGGCATTAAGCCGTCAAAACCTTCCGACATTGGACCGCAACGCCAAGTACGCGCCCGCCGAGGGCCTTCAGCGGGGTGCGTACATTCTGAGTGAGGCTGCCGGTAATCATCCCGATGTTATCCTGATTGCCAGCGGTTCTGAAGTCCACATTGCCCTTGAAGCGGCAGAGATGATCAAAAATAAAGGACCGGCGGTGCGGGTGGTCAGTATGCCTTCCTGGGAATTGTTCGAGGCCCAGCCGGCAGAATATCGCCAACGGGTCCTGCCGCCGCAGATAAAAGCCAAAATCGCCATCGAAGCCGGCAGCTGCCAGGGCTGGCACCGTTATGTGGGTGATTTCGGCCATATCATTGCGCTGGATCATTTCGGTGCCTCAGCACCTTATAAAATTCTGTACGAAAAATTCGGACTCACGGCCGAGCGTGTCGTTGAAAAAGCGCTCGAAATTGTATAAAGGTCAACATTGGTTTAATTTATAAAAAGGTGATAACGAAAAATGTTTAGCGCTTTACAAAAGCTGCAAACCAACGGAAAAGGGGTTTTGAAATGGCTTCTGGACCATTCAAGCCTTTTAAGCGAAGGGGAATCTGATGTCAAAACTAATCGAACTTGAAAAGATAGGCCAATCCATATGGCTGGACTATATCCAACGCTCGATGATCACTTCCGGTGAGCTCAAAGGGCTGATCGACAAGGGTCTTAAGGGGGTTACGTCCAATCCGGCAATTTTTGAAAAAGCCATTGCCGGCAGCAAAGACTATGACGACGATCTAAAACAGCTGATCGCTGCCGATCATTCTTTAGAGCAAATGGTTGAAACCCTTGCAATAAAAGATATAACCCTGGCTGCAGATCAGCTTCGCGGCGTTTATGATGCATCCCAGGGTAAAGACGGCTTTGTCAGCCTGGAAGTCAGCCCGGTGCTTGCCTATAAAACGGAGGAGACCGTCGCTGCGGCCAAGCGATTGTTTAAGAGCGTCAACCGCCCCAATGTCATGATCAAAGTGCCGGCCACAGCGGCAGGGTTGCCGGCCATTACCGAATTGATCGGCTGCGGGGTCAATGTCAATGTGACGCTCATTTTCGGCCTGGAAAACTATAAGTCCGTAGCCGCTGCCTACCAAGCCGGACTGGAAAAGCTGGCTGAAAGCGGACCGGCAGTCGCCGGGGGACATCCGATCAACAAGGTGGCATCGGTGGCCTCTTTTTTTGTGAGTCGCGTGGATACGGCCGTGGATAAGGAACTGGAGGCGATTGGCAACAGCGAACTGGCCGGAAAGATTGCAATTGCCAATACAAAAATGGCATATGCGGAATACCAGCGCATTCTTCAGCAGCCCCGCTGGCAGGAACTGGCCGCTAAAGGTGCGCGGCCACAGCGCGTTTTGTGGGCCAGCACCAGTACCAAGAACCCGGCCTATCCGGACAACCTGTATGTTGATGAACTGATCGGGCCCGCTACCGTGAACACATTGCCACCATCCACGCTGGAAAGCTTTATGCACCATGGCCGGGTAGCCGAGACCCTTACCCAGGGACTGCCGGAAGCAGAAGATCAGGTTGCCAAACTGACTGACCTGGGGATCGATCTGGATGCCATCACCCAAAAACTGCAGGATGACGGGGTCATCGCCTTTGCCGAGCCCTTTGCCAAATTGTTGGAAAGCATCGCTGAAAAATGCAAGCTTCTGAAAGCCGCCCATGAAACTAAAAGATAATCTGTGAAATCTGCGGATGCAGAACCGGGGATACCTATACAAGGAGAACCACGGCTTTGAAAAAACAGGATGAATTAAAACAGAAAGCGGCCCATCGCGCCGTCGAATTCGTTGATTCCGGCATGGTGGTGGGCCTGGGCACCGGCAGCACGACGGCGTTTGCCGTAATCCGAATCGGTGAGAATCTTAAATCCGGTGATTTAAAAAACATCGTCGGCATCCCGACCTCAATCCGTACGGAAACCCTGGCGACAGAATGGGGCATCCCCCTTTGCGGATTGGAGGACCAGCCGGTGATTGACGTTACCATCGACGGTGCCGATGAAGTCGATCCGGATCTGAACCTGATTAAAGGTGGCGGCGGGGCACTGCTGCGGGAAAAAGTGGTCGCACAGGCCAGCCGGCAAAATATTATTATTGTGGATGAAAGCAAACTGTCATCCTGTCTGGGCACCCGCTGGGCCCTGCCGGTGGAAGTCATCCCGTTTGCCGCAAAATCGGCCGAAAACTTCCTCAAATCACAGGGGGCAGTGGTTGCCCTGCGCCTCGATGATAAAGGCCGACCCTATCAAACTGATCAAAACAATTTCATCCTCGATGCAAATTTTGGTGAAATCGCGAATCCGGAAGATCTGGCTGTCAGACTGAATGAACGCGCCGGCATCGTGGAACACGGACTTTTTCTGGGCCTGGCCAGCAATGTCATTGTGGCGGCTGAAGACGACATCCGTCATCTCAAACGAAACAGAAAATGAAAACACGACGACAATTTATAAAATTTTCGATTCAATTTCTTGCCGGCTTCGGCGCAATTTTCAGCACCATGGGAAACTGGCTTGCAAAAGCCTATGCCGAGACCAAACGAATTCTGCTTCCTAAAGGCACCGACCTTACCACCCTGAGCAATAAAAATCCGGCCGCCCTGGATACACGCAATCTGGAAGTGCGTCCCCTCAAGGACTTTGAGACCATGGGCCTGAG
>JASFPY010000295.1:0-4322 GCA_050115755.1 Desulfobacteraceae bacterium
CTTTAAGTGGATATCTGCCGCTAGCCAGGGAGGCTTGGATCAGGTTTTCCAACCGATCCAATTTAGCCATCAATCGCTCCACATCTTTTTTAGTCGGAATATTGTAATTCTGCATAAAAAATTTTACCATGGCATCGAAACTGACGGCTTTTCCTTTTTTTCTCATCACGGGAGCCTCCTTGAATGAGGGGATGAAAATTTCCTGGCAGGTGATCATGCTTAAGTCTATAATATTTGATGAAAAAACTAATTATAAAACCCCAAAAAGTCAAGCTAATGCCAAACCATAAAAAAGAAACCACAAAGGCACAAAGCACACAAAGAAAAACATTAGAAGAAATATTTTTTGAACTTCTTTGTGACCTTTGTGCCTTCGTGGTGAAAATATCTTTAGCATAAACGTCACCAAAACAATTATTGAAAGAAAGAAATGACTTCCCCCAAAGCACTGTTGAATGCATGGCGTTTAAGGCCTAAAAAAAAGCTGGGACAGCATTTTTTGACCGACCCCTCTACAGCCGAAATGATCGTTCGCCGCTCCCGGATTACATCAGAGGACGCGGTTCTGGAAATCGGTGCCGGTCTGGGCGCACTGACGATTCCGGCGGCAAGGATCGCGGGATGTGTCTATGCGGTTGAAACGGATCCACAATTGACACAGCTGCTGAAGACTGAATTGCTCGTGCACCAACTGACGAATGTTGAAATCATCGAAAAAAATATACTGCACCTCGATATCCGTTCACTGACAAAAAAATTGGAACACCGGTTAATTGTGATGGGGAATCTGCCCTACAACATCTCGTCGCAGGTCCTGATTCAGCTCGTTGAAGGCCGAAAGTACGTAAACCGGGCGATTTTAATGTTTCAAAAGGAGCTGGCCCGGCGAATTACGGCCAGCCCCGGCAACAAGGATTACGGGAGATTGACCGTCATGTTGTCGTATTGCGCCGAAATAAAATCCATAGCAACAATCGCCCCTTCGCTTTTTTATCCGGCACCCAAAATCGACTCTGAAGTCGTGGAGATCAATTTTAATATTTCACGCGCATATCCGCCACATGATGAGGCCATGCTCTTTCAGGTAATCAAGGCAGGATTTGGCAACCGGCGTAAAACGCTCAAAAATGCGCTGTCGGCCAGCAGCCTCCACATTGACCCACAGATTGCCCATCGGGCACTGACCGCAGCAGGCATTGATCCATTAAGGCGTGCTGAAACGCTTGACGTATCAGAATTTGTGGCGCTTCAAATTAGTTTGGCGCGTATGTTGCGAGTCTCTTGACCCATGGCTTCAGGAATATTATGTTTTAATAGACTCTTTTTAATTAAAACCATGAGGTACGCGAAGCGCACGAAGACCAAAAGGAATTACTGTCCAATGACGATCTTAAAATCTTCGTGAGCATCGCGCTCTTCGTGGTTGAAAGTGTTTTACCATAAAACACAAAAAAAGGAGGCCGCAATGGCAGTTAAAGTATTGATTCGAAGAAACGTACCCGGAGACAAGGCAAGGGAAATGATTCCGCTGTTCCGCAAAATGCGCACGCTTGCAAATGAGCAGGCCGGATACATTACCGGTGAAACGATGCGCAATCTTGAAGAGCCGGATGAATTTCTGGTGATCAGCACATGGGAAACGTCGGATGACTGGGAGCGGTGGTTGCAAAGCAAAGATCGCCAATTAATTCAAAGCCAGATCGATGACCTTTTGGGCGGCAAAACAGAATACGGAATTTATCATTACGGCTTTGCGGAGTAGCGGGTCAATTACCCTAATCTGCGACAGAAAATTTTATATCAACTCAGATGATTTAACTCGGAAGCCCCTATAAGCTGGAGTGATGGAGTATTGGAGTTGTGGAGTAATGGAAAACCGACTGTCTGCGCTGCCCAGCACTCCAGCACTCCATCACTCCAGTACTCCTGATCGTAAGGGTGCAACGAGCCCTTTTAAACCTTCTTTGATGATCATGTGGTTGATATTTAAGAAAGGGTCCCTCCTACATGGTTTCCGCTATAGATACCGTTCGATCCCCCAGCATATTCACATAGCTTCCCATTTCATTATCATACCAGCCATAGATAACCGCCTGAGTCACCGGTACCCGGATAATTGGCTGATGGAGATTGGCAATAGCGTCTTTTTCCAATCCCGGCACTTTTTGCAAATCAATCGAGGCCTCTGCCGTCCGGGTGTGGGTTTCATGGCCTTCAATTGTGGCGGCAACCCGCGGAATGCCGATAATATCGCAGGAAACATTCTGTTTGTTCGTAAAATAAAGGTATCCATGGGAGCTTTCTGCAGCCGCCAGTTCAAATATTTCATTGATGTGATCGCGGGTTATAAATGGGCCACTGGGTTCTTCTTGAAGGTTAACCACCAGGATGATCAGCGATCCGGTCTGAATCGGGATTCGAACGGATTCAGCGATGAAGGCGATTTCCTCCATTTCAGGAATCACCAATCTCAATGCATTGGCAGCACCGGTGGTGGTTAAAATGATATTGTTCAAAATGCTTCTGTTTTTTCGAAGATCGCTTTTCCCGGTTTTTGGAAGCCGATCCAGCACCTCTTGCGACCCTGTGGCAGCGTGAACGGTGGCCATGGATGCCGACATGATCTTTTTGGGGCCAAAAGCATTGATTAGGGGTTTCACCATATGCGCCAAACAGGTGGTCGTGCAGGAAGCATTTGAAATCACTTTATGACGCCTGGGGTCATAGTCGGTTTCATTAATTCCCATCACGGTCGTCACCGCATCTTCGGGTATAGGCGTACCCTTGTCTTTTAATTTAAACGGGGCTGAAACAATTACCTTTTCGGCACCGGCTGCCAAATGGCCCCTGAGGGCGCCTCCGGTATGATTCGGTTCGAGTGTCGGATCCAGAAACTGCCCGGTGGTATCAACAACCAGCCCTACGCCCTGATCACCCCACCCGATCTCAGCCGGATTCCGGTGCGTTCGCAAAAAGCGCACCCTGACGCCATCAACGAGCATCGATCCGCTTTCCTCATCCAGATCACTGATCACCGGTTCGGCCCGATGACCGTGAAGATAGCCGTGCAACCAGCCGTAAGTTGAATCCCGTTCCGCATAGTGGGCAATGTCCTCGAGGCATGACCCCGGCTGTCGTCCGATATTTACGATAATTTCGCCGAAATATTTGCGGCCGACATGGTGCCAGAGGGTCAGTTTGCCAATGCGGCCAAATCCGTTTAGGCCTAACTTTTTGACGTTTGAATCTGTCCTGTCTTTGCCCATGTCTAATTTGTTCCTTTCCTGGTTTCCTTAACTTTGGTCAACCCCTGATAAACAGAACCCTCGTGGCCGTCAATGCTGATGTGCTCGCCGGAATTAATTTTTAATTCATTAAATTCACAATATTTTTCTTTCTCATTGCAATACAGGTTGGTACAGCTCACCACGCAGGTTTTCCCCAGCCGATGAGCAATCACCGCTGCATGGGAGGTGAGTCCGCCCCGGGCGGTCAATAAGCCATCGGCCGCATGAATTTCCTGGATATCATCCGGGACGGTGTCGTTGCGGGCAAGAATCAGATTGGTGCCCGGCTCCATGACCCGCCATTCTTCAATCTCTTCTAAGGTAAACACCAGGCGGCCGCTCATCGCACCGCCACTGACGCCAACACCGTGCCCCAGATAAAATGCCTGGGGATCTTCCTCAAAATCGAAAGCCATCACGGCTTTGCGTTCCCGGATAGCCATATCGCGTGTTTGGAGCAAATACAAATCATTGCGTGAAGGTCCTTCGAAGGTAAACTCGATTTCCTGCGGGCTCCACCCTCTTTCATCAATCAACTCATGTGCCCAGTCTTTTAATGCCCGATAAATTTCCGGAAAATGGGTCTCCATGGTGACATCGGTTTCCCGCATTTCGATTTCCTGCTGGAAAATCGAAATCGGCATGGTTTTAACCAATCCGGCGACAACATCTTCTCCCTGGTTGCCGACGGTGAAATCCCCCCAGAGTTTAAGCGTATCGCCTGACCACCGGGGATTGTGCGTAAACACAACACCGGTGCCTGACTGCTGGGATATATTGCCATAAACCATTGCCTGAACGGTAACGGCCGTACCCCAGTCCTCTGAGATTCCGATAATTCGTCGATACGCCATGGCCCTTGGTGATTCCCACGACGCCAGAACCCTTTTTATGGCCAGTAAGAGTTGCTCATATGGATCTTCAACAACTTCGATGCCGGCACCACGAACCAAATCCTTATACATCAGCGCAACCTTGCGCATTTGATCTCCGGTGAATTCTTTTTTCAACGGAATTCCCAGTCGTTGTTTGGAC
>JASFPY010000296.1:0-4309 GCA_050115755.1 Desulfobacteraceae bacterium
TAGACCATTGAAGGATCGGAAAACCAAATACGGGACCTTAAAGCAGGCATTCTCTCGCTATCAAAGACATCATTCCTTGAATGCTCCAACGGCAGGGTCATGTTAATTTGCTTGTCCCGGCCTATTCTTCGGAAATGATCGTAAATCTTTCTTTTTAGAATACTAATTAACCATGTTTTTTCAGAGGCCATACCCCGAAATCCTTTCCGTGATTGAAGGGCAGCCAGGAACGTTTCCTGGATGCTCTCTTCCGCCAGATCAGCATCCCGCAGCCGGGCAAGCGCATATTTAAAAAGAATATCATGATACGCTTCAATCCAGATCTGGGGATTGACTGTATTTGATGAAATTTTCGTTTGATTATTCATTTCTTTTAACCTGTTCGGGTATCAATTTATTTTACGGTTCCCAGATAAGTTCCCGCTTTCTTCAGAGCGTCCACCATTTTTTCGATCGTAATTTTTGATGATTCATAATAAACGGTGTTGATCTCTTTGGCGTTAAGAAATCCTTTTTCAATCCGTTTAATCCCATCCAACCCCTCCAGGGCTGTCTCGCCGACGTCGTATCATTGAACATAAAAGACAGCCGTGGATAATTCCGGGTTTTCAGCATGAGCCGGCCGATTGCCGTTAAATAGAGGCAAGGTGATCAGGAAAAGTATCGGCAATAAACCTGCGCAGAATTTTTCAATGGTTTTCATGGTAATTTTCTCCTTCGATAAATTTAAATGATTAATATCAACCCGTTATGATTTATTAGCAGTGATTTTATATACATATTTCACCCAGTCACCCCCATAATAATCCTCCGCTACAACCCGTAGGGGAAATCCGTGCTTTTTGGGTAATACGCTGCCATTTACACCGTATGCTAAAAACACCTTGTCTGCGAAAATGTCCTCTATGGGAAATCGCGCGGTTTTTTCATACCCTCTATTCGGACCGCTGAGGCGAACATCGGTTACGTCTGAGTCCACCCCGGCTTTTTCTAACAATCGGGCCACGGAAATACCTCTCCAACGGGCATGATAAGCGAAAACCCCCGGACAGATTAAAAGAACATTTTTTTCAATCGATGGCATTTCTACTATCTGATCATAAGTGAGTCTCAGGGAGTGCTGAACCGCACCGACTATTTCAAGTTGCCACTTTTTTAAATCGACGTCATAATCGCTCAAGCCCATGGTGCCGAAGGCTTGCACAGGCGTCAGATCTAAATTCCGGGTGTCCAAGGTGGCGGGGTGTTTACCCATTAGGCTGTTCATGCGAGTCCCTTTCGGCAGGATTATTTTTTTTGCTTTTGCGAAAACAACCCGGATCCCATTGGCGATTGGGCTGAATATCAGGCCCATACCGCTTAAAACCCCCAATATAAGGTTGATGAATTGTCGTCGTGTTTTCATCGCATTGCCTTCCTTTGAGAATGATTTTTGTTCAGCAGTGGTTTCTAAACCGCTTTTAAGCATTATTCACCGTCCGGTGAACTTCAAGCTAATCGGCGTGATTCACGAGGTCATCACGAAAATATCACTTTTTTGTAAAAAAATTTATTATAAGCGGGATGCTTCAGGCAGGGTGATAGACAGGCAGGAAAAAGGTAAATGTGGTTCCGGACCCGGCTTTACTTTCGACAATTATGGTTTTGTTGTGTAACTCAAGTATACGCTTGGTAATCGCCAATCCGAGCCCGGAATAACCCGTTTTGCTCTCTTGTGTTCTATCTCTATGATAAAACCGGTCAAAAATATGAGGCAAATCCTCCGCGGCAATACCGCAGCCGGTATCACTGACACGGACTGATATATCCCCATTCTGGGCACTCAATGTGAGTCGAATCGAGCCGCCTGGAGAGGTGTGACGCACCGCATTGTCCAAGAGGTTTTCGATGACTCTTTCAATCATGGCGATGTCGGCATTTACAAACGGAAGCTGTGGGTTATGGTCGATTTGAATGGTAATTTGCCGCTCTTCAGCCGATAAATTAAACTTTTGCACCACATCATGAGCCAGCTCGTTGATATTAAACGGCTCACTCTGGACCTCAATCTCACGGGAGTCCAGTTTTGCCAGTTCAAACAGCTCATCAACCAGATTGCTGAGCCGCTGACAGTGTTGTATGGCAATTTCAAGATGATGCTTTCGCTCTTTCTCGGATAGGCTTTTATTTTTCAGTAAAAGTGTCTCAACGTATCCCTGTAAAGTAGCCAGCGGTGTTCTCAGGTCGTGGGACACATTGGCAACAAGTTCTCTGCGCAACCTGTCGGCTTGTTTTAGATTTTCCATCTGAATCTGAATACGCTCGACTAAATGCCTAAAGGTAAAAGCCAAACGGTCAATTTCATCGCCGTGCTGTCCGTTTTCTCTGACAATCGATTGCAATCGGGAAGTTGTCTGTGTCATGTCAAATGAATCCATGGCCTTGGCCAGGCGTTTGAGCCTGCGGGTCAGGTAGGCAAACAAAAGCAATCCCGTTATCAGGGCAAAGAGCAAGCTTGCCATGATCCACCAGACGCTTAGCTGCATAATGTAGCTACCCCTTAGTTTCTGGGCGATGCTGTCGAAAATCTCTCCGGCTAAGATAATATAAAGATATCCTTGAAGTTTCCCCTGTTCGGGGATACGGGCTGCAGAGAATACCTTTTTTTTGGCCGGGTTGCGGGGGTCATCACCGGTTAAGGGATAAACAATTTCGTCTTCAAACCACTTTTTTATCGGCACCAGATTAACTCGATCCAATTTCACTTTTCCCGGCGGTGCTGAAAAAGCGAGAATTTTACCGGCGGGATCGAGAAGATAAATTTCAATGCTGGGATTGACCACCATTAACATGTCAAAAACATCTTTAAGCCCCTTCTCGCTGATTCGATTATCCTCCATGAGGATCTTTTGAGCGACAATTTGCTCGGCCAAATTTCTGTTGAGTTTCTGGACAACCTCCTGCTGATACATGTCCGAGGCAAACTGGGTAACAATTAATATTGATATCCCCAGCAAACAAAACAGCACGAGTAATACGATTGCTAGTTTTGTGTATAATGATTTAACCATCAGTGAAGTTCTTTTGGAATTTAGCTATCAACAAACCTGTAACCTACCCCCCAAACGGTTAGTACGTATGCGGGGTGGGCGGGATCTTTTTCGATCTTGGCGCGCAGCCGATTGATATGGGAGTTGACCGTGTGTTCGTACCCGTCATGCCCGTAACCCCACACCATGTCCAGCAACTGGGATCGCGTATACACTTTTCCGGGATTACGCGCAAAATGCAGCAACAGGTCAAATTCCTTTGCCGTGAGATCGACGGAGCGACCCGCAATGTGAGCACTTCTTTTTATGGGATCGATAACCAGGTCTCCGGCCTGAATGACCGACGGCAAATCCGCTTTGGCCCCATCCGTTAATTCATCAACCCGCCGGAAAATGGCCTTTACCCTGGCAAGTAGTTCCCTGATGGAAAAGGGTTTCGTAACGTAGTCGTCAGCCCCGACCTCCAGACCAACCACCCGGTCCATTTCCGAAGATTTTGCCGTAAGCATCAATATAGGCACATAAAGAGCCTTACGACGCAGACGCTGGCAAATTTCCACGCCGTCAAGACCCGGAAGCATCAGGTCAAGGATTACTAAATCGTAATTACCAGAATCCGCCCTGGCAAGGCCTTCGATTCCGTCAAACGACAGATCCACCTGAAATGACAAATCCCGCAGATGGCTTTTAAGAAGATACGCCAGATCGCGGTTGTCTTCAATTATAAGAATCTTTTTTGACATATATTCTGTCGCAAAAATTAAGCATTTCTTTACAGAAAGGAAATGATCCTGATTGCACAACTACTTTGAGTGTTTGATCAAACAGAACTCGTTGCCGTCCGGGTCTGCCATAACCACCCACTGGATGCCGTACTCGCTGAGCTGCCTGAGTTTTTGCCCCCCCAGATCCTGCACACGGCTGACAGCCGCATCAAGGTCGGGCACATCCAGATCGATGTGAACACGGTTTTTCACTTTGTGTGGTTCCGGTACTTTTTGGAGCAGCACTGTGGGGTGCTCTCCCTTTTTTCCAAGTCGCAGATATTTGTCATTCTGGTAAAGAATGCCAACTCCTAAGACCTGCGACCAGAACCTGGCACAGGTCTCTAAATCATTTACATCCATGGTAATGGCGTAGAGTGTCCCAACTCTCTCATGTTGGTCGGATTCAGTCATGGTTCATTATCCTCCCTGTTATCGTTTGAGCCGTAAGCGGTTGCATTTTCGAATAAAATATAGAGAAATTACCCTTGTATGGCAAGAAAAAGGTGTCACCAT